>OMKD01000194.1 GCA_900299495.1 Sphingobacteriales bacterium | reverse complement strand
GAAGGAGAATGGAAGCGGTACTATGAAAATGGACAGTTAGAAGCAGTTGAAAATTACGTTAAAGGTAGGAAGGAAGGAGAATGGAAGCGGTACTATGAAAATGGACAGTTAAAAGTAGTTGAAAATTACGTTAAAGGCTATTTAGAAGGAGAACAAAAGTGGTATAATGAAAATGGACAGTTAAAAAATTCCTACAAATATAAACATGATATACGTCAATAGAATCTTCGCTCCGCATCCGCTTCGCTCGATTAATTAATCCGACAGTATAAAAAAGAAGATCTTCACTTCTGGAAGATTCTCTTTTCTATTTATACAAGCGTTTAAATTAATCCTTCGGAAGAACAAAAAAGGCGAATCACACGATTCGCCTTTTTTATCTAGAGAAATACCCTTACATATTCCTCCTATACTGACCACCTACCTCATACAAGGCATTGGTAATCTGTCCCAGTGAACAGATCTTACCTGCATCCATCAGATAACCGAAGAGGTTCTCATTGCGGATAGCAGCTTGTTGAAGATCCTTCAGGGCCTGCTCTGCTTGAGAAGCTTTGCAAGTCTTCAGATTCTCTACTGTGCGGATTTGATCCTGCTTTTCATCCTCGGTAGCACGGATGACCTCATCCGGAATGACTGTCGGTGATCCATCCTTATTTAAGAAGGTATTCACACCGATGATTGGATAGTCTCCGTTGTGCTTTAAGGTCTCGTAGTATAGAGACTCTTCCTGTATCTTTCCACGCTGATACATAGTCTCCATAGCTCCAAGAACCCCACCACGCTCGGTGATGCGATCAAACTCAGTCAATACCGCCTCTTCAACCAGGTCAGTCAGCTCTTCGATGATGAATGAACCTTGCAGGGTATTCTCATTCTTCGCCAATCCAAGCTCGTGATTGATGATCATCTGAATCGCCACTGCACGTCTTACAGATTCCTCCGTAGGAGTCGTGATGGCCTCATCGTAGGCATTGGTATGTAGTGAATTACAGTTGTCATAGATTGCATAAAGTGCCTGCAGGGTTGTTCTAATATCATTGAACGAAATCTCCTGTGCGTGTAGGGAACGACCCGAAGTCTGAATATGATACTTCAGCTTCTGTGAACGGTCATTACCGCCGTATTTATGCTTGATTGCTTTTGCCCAAATCCTTCTTGCTACACGACCGATAACCGCATATTCCGGATCTACTCCATTAGAGAAGAAGAAGGAAAGGTTTGGTGCAAAGGCATTGATATCCATACCTCTGGATAAGTAGTATTCTACAAAGGTGAATCCATTTGCAAGCGTAAAGGCCAACTGCGTGATTGGGTTTGCACCCGCTTCCGCAATATGGTAACCTGAAATCGATACCGAGTAGAAGTTTCTAACATTATTGTGGATAAAGTACTCCTGAACATCTCCCATCAGTTTCAAAGAGAACTCTGTTGAGAAAATACAGGTGTTCTGTGCCTGATCTTCTTTCAGGATATCCGCCTGAACTGTTCCACGAACAGAAGACAACGCCTTCTGCTTGCACTGCTCATAAGCTGCTTCATCCAGGATCATATCTCCTGTAAGCCCTAAGAGCATCAAGCCCAGCTGATCATTATTTTCAGGAATGGCACCTTTGTAAGAAGGTCGCTCCAATCCTTTATCATCGTATAATTCTTTTTTCTTTGCCTCTACCTTTGCTTCCAAGCCATGCTCCTTGATATACAATTCACATTGCTGATCAATTGCTGCATTCATAAAGAAGGCACAAAGCGTAGCTGCAGGACCATTGATGGTCATAGATACAGAAGTCGTCGGTGCACACAGGTCAAAACCAGAGTACAACTTCTTAGCATCGTCCAAACAACAGATACTCACCCCTGAGTTACCTACCTTACCGTAGATATCTGGTCTATGTGCAGGATCCTCTCCATAAAGTGTTACTGAATCAAAGGCAGTAGATAAACGAGCTGCTGGCATATCTGAAGACAGGTAGTGGAAACGCGTATTGGTACGCTCTGGTCCACCCTCTCCGGCAAACATCCTCGTTGGATCTTCTCCTTTACGCTTGAATGGGAATACACCCGCAGTGTAAGGGAATTCTCCAGGTACATTTTCCTGCAAACACCACTTCAAAATCTCTCCCCAATCCTTGTACTTAGGCAATACCACTCTTGGTATTTTTGAGTGAGAAAGTGACTTCGTGAATGTAGGTACTCTGATCTCTTTATTACGAACCTTGTAGATGAATTCATCGGCAGAGTAAGCAGCCTTTTTATCTTCCCAGGCAGCTAGCAAACGCTTGCTGTCTCCATCCAAATCCATCTCCAAAGACTCCTGTTGTTTTTTCAGGTGCTCGATCGTATTGGCAAGCTCAGCAGTTTGCTCCTGCCCACTCAATAATTCTATCGTCTGCTCCAGACCAAACAACTTACGGGCAATTTCCACCTGCTTTTCCACACGCTCATCATAAGCTCTGTTGTTCTCAGAGATCTCTGACAGGTAACGCGTACGCTTCGGTGGAATAATATATATCTTTTCGGATTGCTCCTCTGACTGTGTATAATTTGATTTTAAATCCGCACCTGTACGCTCAGCGATCATATCCATGATACGCTTATACAGGTTGTTCATACCCGGATCATTGAACTGCGAAGCGATGGTTCCGAATACAGGCATAGTATCCAGATCAGCTTCCCAAAGGTTATGGTTACGCTGATATTGCTTACGCACATCTCTCAGTGCATCCAAAGCACCACGCTTATCAAACTTGTTCAAAGCGATGATGTCTGCAAAATCAAGCATGTCGATCTTCTCCAACTGCGTTGCCGCACCATATTCTGGTGTCATCACATACAAGGACATATCCGAGTGATCGATGATCTCCGTATCCGATTGACCAATACCTGAAGTTTCCAGGATGATCAAATCGTAATTCGCGGATTTTAGGATATCCACAGCACTCTGTACATGCTTGGAAAGTGCCAGATTCGACTGACGCGTAGCCAATGAACGCATGAACACACGCTCATCTCTTGCAGCATTCATACGAATACGGTCACCCAAGAGTGCACCTCCTGTCTTACGCTTGGATGGATCCACAGAAATAACTGCAATCTCTTTTTCTGGGAAATCCAGTAAGAAACGTCTGATCAATTCATCTACCAAACTGGATTTACCTGCACCACCGGTACCTGTGATACCCAATACAGGTACATTCATGGTCTCGATCTTCTTAGTCAGATCGGCCATCCAGCTTTCGCTGAGCTCCGGGAAGTTTTCCACAGCTGAGATCAGCTGAGCCAACTCCGTAGAGTTTTTATTTTCAATTGTTGAAAGGTCTGCCTTTTGATTTTCACCTACTGGAAAATCACATTTTTCAAGTACGTCATTAATCATACCCTGAAGCCCCATATCACGACCATCATCTGGAGAGTAAATCCTCGTGATCCCGTGTTCATGAAGTTCTTTAATTTCAGTAGGAAGAATAGTACCACCTCCTCCACCGAAGATTTTTATGTGGTCTGCACCTGCTTCTTGCAGCAAGTCATACATGTACTTGAAAAACTCATTGTGTCCACCCTGATAAGAAGTAATCGCAATACCTTGCACATCCTCTTGAATGGCTGTTTTCACGATTTCCTGAACCGAACGGTTATGTCCCAGGTGGATGATCTCCGCACCAGAACTTTGCATCACACGACGCATTATGTTGATTGCTGCATCATGACCGTCGAAAAGGGAAGCCGCGGTCACAATTCTAATTTTATTCTTTGGTTGGTATACTAACGCTTTGTTCATAAAAGACTTAATTTTGGTTAGAGCGCTTAACTATGCCACAAAAATACTAAATATTATCGTTCTTATACGCATACTTATTTATTTGTCCTTGTAAGGGAAACGTAAAAGTTAGCAGAACAAGTCTATGAAAACAAGATTCATCCATAGCGTATTCCGTGAAAGTTCTTTTGAACTCAGTTTCCGCACTGTAGATAAGGTCATCCGGTATGATGAGCATCCTTTTTATCGCCAATTCACCTCTGCTGGTTTGAAGGCTATTGATTTTCTGTTTATGGAAAAAGACCAGCTGGTCTTTGTTGAACTCAAGAACTATGGGCAGTATGCACCGAAGGAGGAGTATCCCGATGTGGCTGAATTGAGTAAAACCTTACAGGCCAAATACGATGGATCCTACAAGGGCGTGCAAGCTATTTGTTCCTATTTCAGACAAAGACAACCTGGAAAAACAATATTCAAAATCCTTGATCGCCTGCCTCTATTCTTCCAGCAAAAACACCCCTGGTATCTGAAATCCAAGGCCTTTTTTGATCAAAAGATTCTGTTTCTATTGATCATCGGTTTCCCTAAAAGTGAAAGCACAGAAAATAAGGCGGCTTATTGTTCAAAACTCAAAGAAGCCTGGGCAAAACATACGGATACGCCATTGGAAATCATCGTAGAAGATTCAGAGGAGGACTTTGATGCCTTGGATTTGAAAATCCTTATTTAAGAATAGACTTAAAATGCTGCAGTGCTTTTTGGTTATCCGGATTACGCTCCAGATTATCGATCGTCTCTTGGTACTCGCGCTTACTCAGGTTAAGACTAATCGGCACCTCTGCCTTTTCATCTTCACTGGTACTTACAAACTGAATGTGCTCCAGCATCCCATCTCCTAAAAGCTCATGCAGGAAGCCGATGTAATTATCGTTTTCGTAATTCTGTAAACGAACAATATCACCGGCTAAAGCCAAAGGATTAAGTAGTCCATCCAGCACGCCTTCTTTTTCAAAGGAGCTGATCTTTTGGTCGCGCTCAAATGCTCTGAGTTCTACCAGCACCACTCCAGAGGTGTTTTCCTTGATCCAATCTTCGAATACATGAATAAAACGGGTAACTGCCTTCAGGCCGAAGTTATCTCGCAAGCCGGCATCCAAAACCTGAATACCCGGTTCGGAAGGCAGGTTAACATTTGGTAGTACATATGGGAAAGAAGCATTCATGCGAAGCGCAGAAGAATACCTCAGGTTAGCAGCTTGCTGATCTTTGAAGATGAGTCCAAAATCAATCCCATCGTAATTCACTGGCATATTCTTCTCCCAGTAAATCGGGCTAGCCATCATATATGACACATCAATCGAGGAAACATATAAGGAACGACCATCATTGACAATGGAAGGATTCGTGATAAGTATGGGTAGCTTTGCTGAGGATTCCAAGTCTCGGTAATAGCTTAATGGAACATCAAAGACTCCTCTTGTTCCTTCATTCAAACGCTTTTCAAAGGCATAAGCCCGATCAAGTGCATGTCGCTCACCATTTACCTCTCTTCGGGCAATTGGAACAAACAAATCTGTAGAAACATAGGTAAATAATACCGCGTTCAACAGGTCTTCCCTCAAATCCTCCAGATAAACGGAGTCTTGCAAGTCTATTGTAGGATCATCTATGGATTGGTTGTACAAGGCTCTGAAATAAGCCTGTCCAAACATCCCGCCAGAAGCCCCCATCATTAGGGCTGTGTGATCCATTATCGGCTGTTCGGTCTCCCCTTCCAATGCCTGTAGCACTTTGAAGGTCCAAACTGCTGATTTAAGTCCACCACCAGATGAACTAAAGATTAGTAGCTTAGGTTTTGTGCTATCTGCTGAGCTGTTCTTTGACTTCCAATTTTCCAGAATCTGCTGCGTGGCAGCCTTATCTTTTTTAAACTGCTCAAGCGTAGCAGTCGCTTCAAAATTTTCCAGTGAGTAGTCTGCCTTAGTCGAATAATCTATGCCGTAAGCAATGGCCAGATGATTAAAAGCTCTTTGCTTACTGACCTGATTCCATAACAATAAAAACAGAATAAACGCAAAGGTTCTCCATCTTGCAAACCAATAGGTCATCGCACCAAACAGTGATATCAACAAGGAAAATAATAACAAGGCACTGGAGGCTGCAGGAATCTGAAATAAAGGTGTTTCCGCAAAGATTCCAGAGAAAAACAGCACCAGGATGCTCAACAATTGAAAGCTGATAATATTGGAATGGTTGTGACGGAAGATCTTTAGCATTTCCTCCTCCGAATAATGCTGAACATCCCGTACAGGTCTGACCTTACCTCGCTCTGTTACGAAAAACTCAACCTGCCCCTCGCTCTTTCCTTCCTTGAAATTTTGAAAGACCTGTTCCAATCGATTTTGAGCCGTCCTCGAGGAGTCAACCTTCTCCTGAATTTTACGAAGTAATTTGATCTCTCTGTTCAGATCTTTATTGGTATACCTAAAGTATAAGGTCAGAATACCCAGTATCAACAAATTACCTGTTAATAAGCCAAGGATGTCGATGAAAATATCCAAGCCCGTACTCAACTCCATTTGCTTATCAAAATCCCAAATCGCATAGATGTAGATTAGGAGAAAGACAAACGGAAAGAAGAAGTTATTAAAGCTAAACTTGATGAATGGGCGCTCCAGAGTTGCCAAAAATGGAAAGCGATGGGAGTGCAAGATGTAGGTTGTAAGATTCCAATTAATGGTAAGCCAGCCAAGGGCAATACCAATCAACAGAAAACTCAAAAACCCAGTATT
>OMKD01000193.1 GCA_900299495.1 Sphingobacteriales bacterium | reverse complement strand
CCTTCGGTTTTGGAGGTCACAATGCTTCAGTAGTAATTAAAAGGTTCAACGACTAAAAAAAAGCTGTTTAGGTAATATAGGTAACAAAAATTATCTAAACAGCCTTTTTTTATTATCGATATAGAAATATATTGATGATGAAATATTGTAATATAAAAATCAGGGCAAGTTTTGGTGAGAATAATAAGAAAGCTGTACAATAAATATTTATCCGAAGACAAAGATTTAGTTAAAAGACTCAACCCAATAATAGGGTTTGTGCCTCTTAATACGGAAATATTTAAGATTGCTTTTTCTCATAAATCTACCCCGGCTGAAAAATCTTCAGCAGTTACCAATAATGAGCGCCTAGAATATCTTGGAGATGCTGTTCTTGGTACTATTGTTGCAGAGTATCTTTTCAAAAAATATCCTACTGAAAACGAAGGTTTTCTCACAAAAATGCGCTCCAAGATCGTGAAGCGTAAATCATTGAATAAGATTGGTGAGAAGATGGAGCTGGATATTCTCCTTTCAAAATATAATAAGACGAGACTTAGTAATTCCATGTTAGGGAATGCTGTAGAGGCTCTTGTAGGAGCAGTCTATTTAGAGAAGGGGTATGATGGTACTATGAAATTCATCGTTCGAAAAATCCTTCGTAATTATATTGATGTTGATGAGTTAGAAACAACTGATGACAATTATAAGAGTCAGTTATTGGAATGGTGTCAAAAGAATGGTAAGTCCGTTTCATATAAGCTTGTAGCAAGGTATAAATTAGACAAAAGAGATCGCTTTAAAGTTGCAGTCATGGTTGATAACCAAAAATTGGGTACAGCAGACGACTATAACAAGAAGGCCGCAGAACAAACTGCCTCTCGAGAAGCACTGATCAAGATCGGTGTAACGGTTCCTGTCCAGGGTTAATCCTATCTTTCTTTGTAATACGATTTACATAATAAAATATGTAGATTTTTACGTATTCTTTTTTTTCCGAAGTGTAAACCACTTATTTTATTAATGTTTCAGAAATATTTTAAAAATTACCGATAATTGGGTAACTTAAAGTATTGAATCCCACCTCATTGTACCCCTTGAATAGAATTAATTTTAGTTCTACATTTGAATTATTAACAAAAACTATTGGTATGAACATCCCGGGTATCTAGTATTCCTATGTACAGATATACGGACCAAAAACTATTCTAATGGAGCAAACACAGACAAATATTCTGATCGCAGATGATCATCCTGCCGTGCGTATGGGGCTAGTATCTCTTCTAAAGCATAAGCCTTCTTATAAAGTCATCGGTCAGGTAGGCAATTCCAACGAAATTCCTAAGTATTTATCTTCTATTAAAACGGATCTTCTAGTTTTGGACCTTAATATGCCAGGTCAGGATTATTCGGTTACTATTTCTGAAATCCGACAAAACCATCCGGATGTAAAAATCCTTGTTTTCTCAGGTTACTTCGACAATGATTTAGAAAAAAGACTTAAAAAGATTGGTGTAGACGGATATGTAACAAAAAATATCCACCCTTCAAGAGTATTAGACTTACTAATCGACGTAGTAGATGGTAAAAAATGCTTTATCTCAGATGAGCTTGCAGAAAAAGCAAACTTGGAGAAGCAGGTATCAGATAAATTTAAAGACAGTTTTTGTAAAAGGCTCGGTATATCAAAAAGAGAGCAAGAAATTCTTATCCTTATCAGTAAGGGTATGACTAGCCAAACTATCGGTAAAGCACTATTTATTAGTAAATACACGGTAGAAACTCACCGCAAGAATATCTTACGAAAACTGGATATGAATTCAAGCACCGAACTAGTAAAGTTCGCAATTAAACAAGGACTTGTGTAAAACACGACTAAGTCACAATTATAATCTCAGTACACAAAAAGAATTTATATCAGGGACGCCTTTACTTTGTAAAGGTGTTTTTTATTTGATGCTGAAACGTTGTGAAATAACCTTGGAAACCTGTAGCAGATAATCTCCCTGATCCTTAGGTACAGGAATATAAAAGATATTTATGCCTGATTGCACTTTAATATCCTTAGACCAAACCACCTCAGATGCCTTGTTGAACAAATTGATTGTGCAATTTTTGGTAATAGGGCTTGAGATATTTAATCGAGCAAGATCTTGTCCTGATTCAACATCCGATTCATAGAAAAAGGCTTTGGTCTGAAATGCTGGACTACCCGCTTTCAGGTTAAAAGTCTTTTTGTATTTACAACCTTCAGGTCCTTTGAATTCTATGGTGTAATAATTTGGGCTTATTCCCTCAAGTCTTTGACCTTTAGTTCCAGTTTGCCAAGTCCATTCAGGTTTATCAAGCTTAATACCTTGTACGTTGGTGATTTCAATTATACCATCAGCATTTACATTAGAGCTAGGTGGTTTTACATAATATTCAAGTCCAAGGTAGCCGTTGGATTCTATTTCATAATTTGCAGCAACAGCACAATTATTATCATCAATAACTTCAACCGTATACATGCCAGCACTTAGATGGTCAATCTTGGCAGTTCTTTCGTCATTATTCCAATAAAAATAATAAGGTGCTTTGCCACCTTCTACTTCAATTTCAATAGATGCATCAGAACCATCCAAACATTGTAGTGGTTTTAGGTTTTTTAAATTTACTGTAGGTTTTGATGGTACTTTAAACTCTATTGGATCTGATTTAAAGGCACATTTACCTTTTGTATTAATTTCAAAGCTATAAATACCCTCAGAAAGATTTTTTCTGCTTAATCCAGTAACCCCATCATTCCAGACAACCATATCAGAGAAGATCGATTGACCAGCATTTATAAAAATACTTCCTTTATCAGGAGCATTACAGGTAGGTTGTTTGATTTCCATTTCCTCAATCGTTATGGATCTTTCTTTATCTTGAAGGACTTGACCATCTTCCAAATGAATGGATATATTCTCTTTCTTGTTGTCCAAAACATGAATACTGCTCGGATAATCAGAAAAGCTGACTCTTGCATTTGGTGCCTGATCGCGAACTTTAAAGACCAGTTTACCAAATAGAAGCTTTCCGTTTTTAACCTGTAGTCTCTTGAAGTCAATACAGGCAAAACCCAGTATGCCATCACTTATTTGCTTAGTGTTGAAGTACTCTAGATTTTTGTGCTTTCCAATAGAGTCTTTTATTTCAATCAGCTCTAATTCATTTGGATTCCAGCGGATGCTGAATTGAAGTCCATTAAGATCATCTTCTAATATTCCGAAAAGATCCATTACCGTTGTTGCACCAAGTCCACAAGAATTAACCTTACTAAGTGAAAGAATATTTGATTTGCTAGGGGAGTTTGATTGTTTTTCCTTATCAAGATCTCCTTTAACAATAAATACAAAATCTTGGTTTACATCTTCTTTCACCTGATCTATTTCAAAGGTTGATTTTGGAGTAAAGAATTGCTCGGTATTATTTAACTGTTCCCAATCATCGTTAGTCATCACAGAGTATGCAGATTTTAACGAGAATCCTTCTCGCTCACCTTTTATTAGAAGGAAGAGAAAATCGTAATCGTACTTATCTACAATCCCGTTATTATCCATATCTGCAGCATGCAATAACATAGGATCTACAATAGGGTTATCACCAGAAAGGTGGTCTTTTAAACGCATTAAGTCATTGATGTTTAGGTAAGGCAGGTCTTCTGGATTGAATATGAATCCAAAGGTTGTATTTCTTTTCCCTCCCTGAAGTGGAATACTGAACCCTCCATAGCTAAAAGGTTGATGTCCATTTAAGTCTTGACTGATGTCTTTAATTTTGAACAAATCTAGGTGTTCCTTAAAGTTAGTAGTCACAGCTCCTTTGAACCAAAAATTCAGCTCCTCAAGGTTCTTTTCATAACCCCCACTTCCTGCACTATTCAATTCATTTATCTTGAATTCTGCATAATTGAATCGTTCGGATATGACTATTCCTCTGCTTTTTGAATTCTTGTAAACATTGTAAGAGGTCTCTTCCTCTTTTAGATCTTTTGAGAATGGGTGGATATTGTTTCCTTCGTAATTATAGAATGTAAGTTTCTCGATTTGTGGATTTTCAAAGTTGAGCAGTTGAAAAGAAGTTTTCAGGTCCTGTAAATCTTGCTTGCTGAAATAAAAGCGGACCAGATATTTAGATTCTGATTCTTTTTCAGGAGAGGTAATTCTCCAATATCTATTCATGGTAAAGAACGCTGTGTTTTCTAATTGAAAGCTACCGTGGTATTCATTAGCTTCGGAACCGTAGTCACTTAGTAAGCCACAACTAACTTCTGTATTCGCAGGGATTTCTCCTCCTTGTTCATTCTTTATAGATAAAAGGATATTGTTGGTTTTCGAATCATAGAAATGATACCAGCCTTGATTATCTTTCTTAAACGTTGTGGTTCTTAGAAGTATTCCCGCATCTTCGTGAATAGAAAATTGTTTCAGTATATCACTCTCTGGTTTACTATTTCCAAACAGGGTCGTGAAGGAAATATACAGGAAAGCTAAGGAGTAGATTAAACGTTTCATTTTAGTTGTCTTGTGCTATGTGAAAGGAACATGGTTAGTGTTTGAGTATTTCATCGTTCATAGCAGTTCCAATTTAAGGTTTGTGTGTGTTTGTAAGACACTTCTATATGACAAAGACACCTATATTTAAATGTTAAAAAATATATAAAAAAACGATATTGGAACAAATGTAACAAATATTACATCCATTCTTTTTTAGAGTTTTCAACCTGTGCAATGACGAAGTCCCTTAGGTTTTCGGCTTCGTTATAGTCTATGAAAGGTATGCTCATAGATCCGGCTGCGGAATAAAGTACTACATTTGTCAGGTTTCTTCTTTTTTGAATGGGGCTTTGTTTTAAGCCAATACTTTGGATGTTTTTCCATTCCATCATTGCTCCACGATGGGTAAGTACACCCTTATCGAGTCTGATACCTTTCTCGTAAATACTGATTTTATATTTTCTGAAATAGAAAACGGACCAGATCAGAGAAAAAATAATCCACATTAATGCGATAATTATCCCCCTGATCATCTGATCGAGATTACTCATAATTATGATGCCCAATGGAATAATGGTCATTGAGATAAGCTGTCTTATAATAAATAATTTGCTGACCTTGATTTCCTGATGATGATCTGTATTAATAGCAGGAAAAACATTTTTAGTGATGCTTTCGATACTAAGCGGATTTAAACCCGGTACGTAAATAGACTTTTTGATATTGACTATGATACTGGAAGCCTGGAATATATTTAGATTGGCAAGACTGAATTTTCGCTGTAAATAATTAGAAGACCATCTAAGCATTTGGATTTTGGACAGAGAAATGGTTGTCTGTTTTTTGTTCAACAAGCCTTTTGTGAGTTTATATCCTTTACCCGAAAAGACAAACTTTAGGTCAAAATTTTGGGAAATGACCACTATGATTGATCCAATTATGGAAAGCACCAATAGCACTATAATTAGGAATAAGCTTGCGTAAAAACCACTCTTTTCTAATGCTCCATAGGATTCTTCAATGAAATTGTCAGTTGCTTTTTCAAAGATTTCACTTAGCTCACCATAAATAGTGAACCCAAAAGCAACTATAATACCTGCAGTTCTTAGATGATTTTGGACCAAGCCAATTTTTAAAAGATCTGCAAGGTCAAGTTTATGCAGCGTGATTTCTTCTTCTTCCTCTTGTACTTCCATTGATTCTCCCTCAGGATTTAATTCGCCTCTTTTCAAATAGAGAAAAGATCTAAGCTGCTCCGCATCCGAAAGGGTCAGTGCATCAATATGTATTTCTTTATTTGCACTCCCGGCTGTATCTATATCCAACTGGACAACATTAAAGATTTTATGGAGTGGATTTTGTGAAAAATCAATGGTCTGTATTCGCTCGATAGGAATAGAAATATTACTCTTGACAAGCCATCCCTTTCGTATGTGAAAATGTTTGTCATCAACGAAGTAAAAAAACCTGTAGTAAGACATAATTGAACTCACTGCAGATATAAGACTTATTACGATAAGGGCAATACCTACATAATCAACTTTCCCTCCCTTAGGATTTAAAATTAATACGATTAGAATAGGTAAAGATTGCCTTAAAATGAGTCGAATGACTTTGTAGAGAATCAGAAGGATGGCAACCGGAGACTGTCTTTTGGCTTCCTTGAACTCAGTCATTATCCATTTTTTTAAGTGTCCCGGTCTTATTGCCAATCAGTTGTTTAAGTTTAAGGGCATCTTCCATATCCAAACCTGGTATGGTTAGATCACTGGATTGGCCACCTGCAGTGAATATCCGAAGTTTCCCAATATTAAAATATCTTTCTAGTGGTCCTTGATGTACACTAGCATGCTGAATCCTATTGAAAGGTATGATCATCTTCTTGGTCCATAGATAACCTTGCTGGAAGTAAATGTCCTTTGTTCTTAGGATATATCCTTCTACCTTAAATTGTTTTTTGATGAGCCAAATATTTAAGAGGAATAATAGGATTGGGAATAGCAATAAGAATACGAAAATCATGATACTCTTGGGAATTGCAACGAACCCAAAGGTCATGATACATCCAGCCATCAGGCTATAGAATCCCAATGAATTTATTGTTCTTATTTTTATGAATTTCTCATCCAGTAGAATCACCTGCTCTTGCTCTATTGCGGGTAATTGATCTATTTTAATTATCTCATTTGAAAATTCGCTCTCCATATTTAGTGTTCAAAAACTATACTGATATTCCGTCTCTTCCTGCTTGCAGACTATCCAGGAATGATTTAGCTGATTTTAAATTACTAATTCCCTCCTTAATAATGATCAGATTCTTCGGACTTTGTTTAAACTTTAAGCCCAATTTGTATCCTCCCTTTACAATGAAGTCAAACAAATTTTTAAATGAATCCGTTTCGTAATACATCGACTGTGGGTTTTCCACAAAGAAACAGCGCATCTTTCCATTTTTAAGAATTATACGTTCAAACCCTAGGTCTTTACAAATCCATCTGAGTTTTAGACCATCGAAAAGTTCATGAACCTGTGGTGGAATAGGCCCGAATCTATCGGCCAATTGAACACCAAAATCATCAAGTTCTTGTTGCGTATTCAGGTTGTCTAGTTTGGTATAGAGATTTAGTCTTTCTTGGATGTTAGCAACATATTCATCTGGAATAAGCATTTCAAAATCAGTTTCAATATGTACTTCCCTGACGAAGGACTTTTTGGACTCCATCTCTTCTTTGAAAAGTTCTTTGAATTCTTTTTCCTTAAGTTCTTGAATAGCTTCTGCTAAAATCTTTTGGTAGGTTTCATAGCCTATCTCATTCATGAAACCACTTTGTTCTCCTCCAAGTAGGTTTCCTGCTCCTCGGATATCAAGATCACGCATCGCAATATTGAATCCAGAGCCAAGATCACTAAATTCTTCCAAGGTCTTTAGTCGCTTTCTAGCCTCTTGGGTTAGCGTAGACATTGGCGGGCAGAACAGATAACAGAATGCTTTTTTATTGGATCTTCCCACACGACCTCTCAACTGATGCAGATCACTCATACCGAATTGATGTGCATTATTGATGATAATAGTATTTGCATTAGGGATATCCAAACCGGTCTCAATAATATTGGTACTGATCAAAACATCATATTTTCTGTCTATGAAGTCCAGCAATACTTTTTCAAGATCCTTGCTTTCCATTTGACCATGTGCAACGGCAATATCAATATCCGGACATAGTCTTTTTACCATTGTGGCTATATCCATAAGCGATTTTACTCGGTTATGTACGATAAATACCTGTCCACCTCGGTTTATCTCATAATAGATAGACTCCTTAACAACCCGATCGTTGAATACCCGAACTTCGGTGTGTATGGGCTGTCGGTTTGGAGGTGGTGTGCGAATTACGGATAAATCCCTTGCGGCCATTAAGGAGAACTGTAATGTTCTTGGAATAGGCGTTGCTGTAAGCGTTAAGGTATCTACATTAATCTTTATATTCCTTAGTTTTTCCTTAGCAGAAACACCAAACTTCTGTTCTTCATCAATAATTAAAAGACCGATATCTTTGAATTCAACACTCTTGTTTAGAATGGAATGGGTGCCAATCAGAATGTCAAGTTTGCCTTCTTTTAGCTTAGCGTAGGTTTCTTTCTTTTGCTTGGTAGTTTTGAATCGGTTGACATAATCAACCGTAACTCCAAAAGAATCTAATCGTCCATGGAAAGTCTTGTAGTGTTGAAGTGCCAAAATAGTTGTTGGAACGAGTATGGCTACCTGCTTACCAGAGACAACGGCTTTAAAGGCTGCTCTGACGGCTATTTCTGTTTTGCCAAATCCTACATCTCCACAAATCAAACGATCCATAGGGTTCGGTTTGATCATGTCTCCTTTAACGTCGTTGGTAGCTTTCAATTGGTCTGGCGTATCCTCATAAATGAAGGATGCTTCTAATTCGTTTTGAAGGTAGCCATCTGCATCGAAGGCAAATCCAGGAGATGCTTTTCTTTTTGCATAGAGTTTGATCAATTCTGCAGCAATATCCTTTACTCGTTTTTTGGCTTTGGACTTGGTGTTTTTCCAAGCTTCTGAACCCAACTTGTTTAAAGAAGGTACGGTTCCGTCTTTACCGGAGTATTTTGAAATCTTATGTAAGGCATTGATACTTACATAGAGTACATCTTTGTTTTTGTAAAAGAGTCTTACCGATTCCTGCGTATGACCATTGATATTGAGCTTTTCCAAACCAGAGAACTGTCCTATACCATGATCGATATGGGTTACATAATCACCAGGCTTTAGTTCTCGGAGCATTTTTAAGTTCAGGGCCTTATCTTTCGAGAAACCTTTTCGAAGTTTGAACCTATGGAAACGCTGGAATATTTGATGATCTGTGTAACAGGCAACCCCAAGCTCCTCAGAGACGAACCCTTCACTTAAGCTCTTAAGTATAGGAATGAAATCAATACTTGCTTCCAAATCTGCGAAAATGGAATAGAAGCGCTCAATTTGTTTAGGGTTATCCGTGAAGATATAATTCTTGATTCCTTCCCGGGTGTTTGTTTGCAAATCCTGAATCAATAACTTAAAATTCTTGTTGAAGTTTGGCTGTGGTTTTACTTTGAATGCTAAACTTTGCTGATGTGGAAACTGCTGGTTGCCTCCTCCAAAACTTATGATTTTAAAGAGTTGTAAATCGGCTGAAATATGGCTTGGGAGGATGAAAGCGCGGTCCCTGAACACTTCCGCACTTTCATTATCATCTAGTTCAGATAGCCCCTCTGCGAATTCTTCTGCTTTTTGGAAACAAGCATTTAAGCGATCCATGAAGTTTTGGTGGTTTTCTAGCCAAATGACATCATGTTCTCCTAGAACCTGAAGAAAGGAAACTTTTTGCTCTTGGTTGAATTGGGTGTTGATATTCGGTACCAGCGTGATGCGCTGAATATTTTTTACAGATAGCTGGTTACTGGGGTCGAAAAATCTAATAGATTCTACCTCGTCATCAAAGAGCTCAAGTCTATACGGATATTCATTGCCGTAAGAAAATAAATCAATGATTCCTCCTCTGATCGAGTACTGTCCAGGTTCGTAAACGAAGTCTTCCTGTACAAAACCAAATTCATTAAGTGTGTAGATCATACTGTCTACATCGAGGTCTTCTCCTTTGGCAATACTCATTTGATTTTCCTGAAGAATTTCAGGAGCAACCACTTTTTCGAATAATGCTTCTGGGTAGGTTACTACAATCTTAGGTTTTTCATTTTGAGTGAATTTGTTTACCGTTTCTGTCCGTTGAAGAACCTGTGTTTTGTTTAGTTCTTCAAAGTAAGCAGGTCTTTTGAAGCTATCCGGGAAGAAAAGCGGTTTGTTGTCCTCGTGTATGTTTTCAAGATTGTTCAGCAGGTATGCTGCCGATTCCTTTTCCTCAGCAATAATGAGGAAGTTTTTAGCATTATTAGAGTGACTGGATGCAATTAGGAAACTATTTATAGCTCCTTTTAATCCTTCCAGTTTAATGTGGTCTTTCGTTTCTGATCCTACTTGCTGACTCAGTTTTTTTACTGACTCTGAGGATATAAATTTTTCCTTAAGTTCTATCAAGTCTTTCACCTCGCAATATTAAAAAGATTTTAGCACAAATGGCTTCTAATCAATAATACAATAAAAAAAGGAGCAGGTTTATCTGCTCCTTTTTTTTTAATTAGATTCTCTTAGTGCTCTTCTAAGAATTTTACCAACATTTGTTTTTGGTAACTCATCTTTGAATTCCACATGCTTAGGAACCTTATATCCGGTAAGTCCTTCTCGACAATATTCAAGAAGTTCTTTTTCTTTCAGTGAATTATCTTTCTTAACAACGAAGATTTTAACAACCTCGCCCGATTTATCATCTGGCACACCGATTGCTGCTACCTCAAGCACTTTGTCGTGTGTAGCAACAAAGTCTTCAATTTCGTTAGGATAAACATTGAACCCTGAAACTAGGATCATGTCTTTTTTCCGATCTACAATCTTGAAGAAGCCATCTTTTTGCATCGTACCAATATCACCAGTACACAACCATCCATCTTTAATGGTGTCAGCTGTAGCTTCAGGACGATTATAGTAGCCTTTCATAACCTGAGGCCCTTTAACCTGGATTTCTCCAACTTCTCCCTGGGGCAGTACAGAACCATCTTCACCTACTATGCGAACATCGGTTGATGGAACTGGCATTCCAATTGTTCCTATTTGACCGGTTTCATCAAGTGGGTTACAAGAAATTACTGGTGATGCTTCTGTCATTCCATATCCTTCAGATAATGGACAGCCTGTTAGTTTTTGCCATTTTTCAGCTACAGGTCTTTGAACAGCCATACCACCACCAACAGTAACTTTCAAATTTGAAAAGTCAAGGTTTGTGAAATCCTTAAAGTTAATCAGAGCATTAAAAAGCGTATTTACACCGGTAATAAGGGTAGGAGGATCTGCTTTCATTGCCGTAACAACTGATTTCAAATCTCTTGGATTAGTAATCAATACTGTCTTTGTACCTATAGACATCAAGGCCAATGCATTTACCACAAAGGCAAAAATGTGATACATCGGAAGTGGTGATAGAGCAACCTCTTCTTTTTCTTTAAGGAAAGGCATCATGATACTTCTAATCTGAAGCATATTTGCTACCAAGTTTCTATTGGTAAGCATTGCTCCTTTGGAAACACCTGTTGTACCTCCGGTGTATTGTAATAGGATGACATCATCCGATTCTCCATTGACTGTATTCAGTTTATATTTCTTACCCTGAGCCAATGCTTCCTTGAAACTATCTGTATTATTCAGTTTAAAAGGAGGAACCATCTTTTTGACTTTACGGACCACAAAGTTTGTAAGCACTCCTTTGATACCACCAAGTAATTCACCAATACTTGTTACTACTATATTCTTAATACCAGTATCACCAATAATCTTTTCAAGATTGTGCGCAAAGTTTTCGCAAATGACGATAGCCTTAGCACCTGAATCTTTGAACTGGTGATGCATTTCTCTTGCAGTGTATAGTGGATTGGTGTTTACAACTACCAAGCCTGCACGCAGTGCTCCAAATAATGCAATTGGATATTGGATAAGGTTTGGCATCATTAAGGCAATTTTGTCGCCCTTTTCTAATCCTTTTTGCTGTAGGTAGGCTCCAAACGCATACGATAGATTATCAAGTTGTTTGAAGGTAATTTGAGCGCCCATACATTTGAAGGCAACCTGATCAGGATATTTTTTGAACGTCTCTTCGATCATATCGACCAAAGAAGTGTAAGCATCCGGGTTTATTTTGACAGGAACTCCAGAAGGATAGTTTTCCAGCCACACTTTATTTTCACTCATTGTGATGATGCGATTTAGATTTTTCGATTAAATAGTTATCAAGAAGCCAAATGTTTCAGGCTTTCGTAGGTAGGGGACAAAATAATAAATATAATGTAGCGCACAAAAAGTATACTTCAAAAAGCCATGTATTTCAGTCTATTTTGAAAAAATGATGGGAAGTGTTTGTAGGTTCCAAAACTTTGCTTTATTTTTGCCCCACTTTTAAGGTAAATCAGTTGAGAATCGTTTAATTCAAAATAAAATGAAAAGAACTTACCAACCATCAAGGAGAAAGAGAACGAACAAGCATGGATTCAGATCTAGAATGAGTAGCAAGAATGGTAGAAAGGTGCTT
>OMKD01000192.1 GCA_900299495.1 Sphingobacteriales bacterium | reverse complement strand
CATTAGAAACCAACTGAAGGAAGTAGATTCCTTCTTCCAAACCTTCTGCTGAAAGTTCAAGCTGCTCCTTAGTAACCACACCCGTCATCTTTACTGCTCCGCTCAAATCGATCACATTATATTGTGCACCAAGATAAGACTCTCCAGAGATGAAGATCTTTCCTTTAACTGGATTCGGGAATACCAATCCTTGCTGATCAGAACCGAAATCTACTGAGCGAACATCAAAGTAGCTGGTTGTACCATCTAGATCTACCTGCTTTAGTCGGTAGTAGTTTACGCCATCAAGAGGTTGCTCATCAATCACCTCATAGCTTAGCACCTCCGTAGATTCGATAGCACCATCAACTGTTTCGATAGTGTTGAATCTTAGGTCTCCACCGGCGCGTTCTACTTCGTAGTAATCATTATTAATTTCCATTGCAGATGACCACTGAATCAATACATCATCTTGAGCATATCGCTGAACATCGAAACCTAATAATTCTATTGGTAGAACTGGTAGAGTAAACTGTTTTACGTCTAAAGGAATTTCAGGGAAATTAAAGTTTTTAGATTCATTATTAGGACCACTTTCTGTTGCCCAATTTGTTGAATTATTGACCGCTGCTCTCAAATCAGCGTAATTCGCAAAGCCTGTTTCAGGGCCATCATATATTGCACAATGTGCATTATTTCCTAAATTCAATGCTGTTATGCCTGCATTAAGTCCAGTCGGAAGATCACCATTATCTGAATTCCAACCCTCATTAGTACATGCAGTAATAATTACACTTGGAGTACCGCTACCGTCAACTGTATAAACATAGATCGCATCACCATCATTTTCAAGATTCATTTTACCATTCTGAGGGTGTGGAAACGGGTTATCGCTAGCTTCATAAATCCTAGTAAGACTTCCAATGTTAGTGCCAATTCCTGGGCCCCAGTCAGCGTTTAAATAGTCCATATCTATTCTAGTTCCAGCAGGAATGATTCCACCTGTTGTATTCTCCCATTCTACGGTTCCATCTTTATTTAATGGACCATCTCCTGTAAAACCGTTTGTATTATCATAATGATTATCAGAAACTCTGAATTTTTCTCCGTTGGGAATATCTACTAATGTTAGTAAATAAATTCCATTTCCTTCTTCGTCATGATCTGATCCTGTACTATGATAACCTTCATTGTCTATAGCAATTACAACTATATCACCAATTGAAAAAGTCTGCCCAAAAGAAATTGAGGTTAGGAGTCCTAGGGCAAGGACAAGTATGTGTTTTCTCATTTTTACAGTTTTTGTTCATACTCTGCACTCAGCTGAGGGGAAAGTTCAACTTTGAGGCAGGAAATAATTGCAAACATAAAAAAAGAAATCATAAAACCACAACAATACAGAAAACACTGATTTCAAGGCAATTACACGAAGAAACCAATATAAAAAAGCACATAAATTAAACAAACAAAGATATGTAAAACACTATTTACCAGTAACAAACACACATACTTATTAATTAGCCCATATTTAGTTTGCTTTAGGATTTGATTTTCAACCGTAAAGGCAATGATTGAATACTATATATTACTAGTTATCAAACAATTAATTATACATTAATAAGTATAAAAATACATCTATATTTTATATGTTAAAGTTACAAAAAGTAAGTTCACTCTTAATGTTTGCTTTATTATTGCTTAATAAATCGATTATTCAATCGAAGCCCGTTATACTTTACAGAAATCATATACATACCAGGCTGTAATGTTGACAAGGGTAAGTTGGATTGTTTCTCCGTAATGATACTTCGCTGAATCAGACGAGCAGATAAATCGTATAGTTCAATTACCCCACCTATCATCTCCTCTGTTCCGATTATGATTTGATCTTTTGCAGGATTCGGATAAAGTGTCAAATCACCTTTTGCATTATCCTGATAAGAAAGTGTATTGTGATAGTGCACCGTACCATCTAAATCAACCTGAACTAAACGGTAATAGCTTATTCCAGCTAAAGGCGCTTCATCTGTATATGAATAGGTTTGCATCACAGTACTATTAACCGCTCCTTCAATTTTAGCCAAAGGCTCAAAATTTCTATCTGCTCCTGCTCTTTCCAATTGGAAATAGTCGTTGTCTTGCTCTGTTGCTGTAGACCAGTTTAGCTTAACCTGTGAGTCTGTTGGACTTAGGCTGAAATTTAGAAGTTCTATTGGAAGAGGAGCAGGTAAATATGATCCAATAGGCATAACGGATGAACAATCAGCATTAGTGGTTCCACAACCATCAGCAGCTCCTCTACCTGCAAAAATCCAGTTTGAAGGTTCAAACGTAGGATTTGCAGATGTATTATCTACTCTGTATGCCCAACTATCTGTATAATCCCAAACCTCATAATCACCATTTGTATCAGGATCTCCGTAAGTATCAATAACAGAACCATTTTGGAAGAGTTCTACAGCATCATCGCCATTAATCTGCATACTACTAGAAGTATAATTTGGACTAAAACCAAAATACGCTAAGAAATTTGTAGACTCGTAAGAAACATAAATAAAATCACCTTCATTAGCAGAATCAGCGGGAAAAGTAAATTCTTCATCATCCGTACCTCCGCCATTGTTTGCAGAACCTAAACCGAAAATACTTAAATTAGGAATATCAGATGTTGCAAAAAGTTCTACTCCCTTAGGCTCTCCACCTGGGAGATCAAAGTCAAATACCGCGGTAATAATCAACTGCCCAGATGCATTAAACTGAAAGCCAATACAACATATCAGCAAATAAAATTTGTATAAAGTGTTCTTCATAATTCTTCTTTGAAAAGTTTGCATCAAAGGTAATAATT
>OMKD01000191.1 GCA_900299495.1 Sphingobacteriales bacterium | reverse complement strand
TGGGTCTAGGGCAGTTGCTTTCTACATTTGGATATATCACAAATATCCTTCTAAATGTTCTAGTGGATCCATTTATTGTTGCCTATGTTTATTTCGTACTTTTCAATAGGAAATTTAATCTGCCTTATTCGTTCATAGATTTATTGAAAAGAAGATGGAAGCAATTAATAGGAATGAATTTGCTTTACTATCTAAACCTTCTACTTGCAGCTTCTCCTTTTATATTCACGATGTGGAATTATAATATTCTGGATAAGATTAATTCGGAAGATTTTGTGATGGAGGAAGCTATGCAGGCAATTCCTGAACAACTTTCTTTGTTCCTTACACTGGATATTATGTTTGTATTGTTTTTAGTACTAGCCTTCTGGTGGAGTACCATACTAGTGTTGTTCTTTGATGTCAAGCCTATCCAGTCTATTCACTTTAGTGTTCGATTGGTTTGGAAAAGATTTGGCCGTCAATTAAACATAGCTATGTTTATTGGTTTGATTTTCTTTTTGTCTCAATCCTTGATTATAAGCTTTGCTGGTTTGGGAGAGACTGCTATGACCATTATATCCTTGATTTGTTTTGGGTACCTAAATGTGTATATCTATACTAGTATCTTTGAAACTTTTTGTCAGGCATTCTTTTTTGTGCCTTTATCTGATTTGAAGGATTCCAATGAAGAAGAACGAAGAAAGGAAGAAGAGGATTTTATTTAGTCCTTTCCTTCAGAGGTTTCATCCTCTTCTTTCGGATCAATTACGATAAGTTTTACAGTTTCAATTTTTGTATTGGTTACGGCTTCAATAATGAAGTGATAATTTTCAAGGAATATTTCTTCTCCGTTGGATTCTGGTATATTCTCTGTAGTCATCACCAAATATCCTGAAAGGGTATGGTAATCACCTTCTGGGAAGGATAGTTCTGGGTATTTTTCAGTTATCTGGTCAAGCTCCAGTCTTCCTGAGAATCTATAGGACTTTTCATCTAGCTTTTCATTAATATAGTCCGGAGTATCATGCTCATCTTCAATCTCACCAAAGATTTCTTCTAAGATATCTTCTAGTGTAATGATACCGGCAGTCCCTCCAAATTCGTCTACTACACAGGCAATTGAAATATTGTTCTTGATAAACTCATTCATCAACTGCCTTACATGCATGGTTTCAGGGACATAAGGAAGAGGTATACACAATTTTTTAGTGGATTTTGGAGCATCCAATAATTGTTGGTGATGGGTATAACCTAAGATATTGTCAATATCATCCTCATAAATAAGTACTCTGGAATGCTTAGTCTCTTTGTATACTTCTATCAGTTCAGAAATAGTAGCATTGATATCAATCCCTTTGATCTCATTTCTTGGCACCATACACTCTCTCACTCGCACCTCTCTAAGGTGAAGTGCTTTTTCAAATAGCTCGGTATCAATTTCTTCCTCAGAGGTTGTGTTGGAGGATTTAATGAAGTTTTCTAAGTCCAGTCTCGTAAATACTTCCTGGTCATTTTCTATTTGAGCACCAAATATTCGAACCAGAATAATATTTGAAAAATTAGTGATTAGTCTTGCGGGTAATACTAACATAACCTGAATCAGTTTCAATGGGAAAGCTAGTGCAAGCAGGATTTTATCTGAATATAATCTGAATATACTTTTAGGTAAAAACTCCCCAAAGATCAATACGATGATCGTAATTATAGCTGTTGATGTCAATAATAAACCAAGGTTTGAAATGGGTAAGTAAGATTGTATAACTGGGTCCAACTTTTCTGCCATTAGTTCAGAGAAAATAACCAGCGCAATATTATTACCAACTAGCAGGATTCCTAAGAATTCAGAGGGTTTATTGAAAAAGCCGTATACGATCTTTCCTTGTCTTGTTCCCTTGTTCTTTAATAGTTCTACCCTTAGCTTATTTGCTGATAGGTATGCTATTTCAGAGCCGGAAAACAGACCTGATAATAGAAGAAAAGTTGCGATTACTAAATAGTCCATACTATTTTATTGCGTTCGTGTTGGCTTTGTTGGCTCCTATTCTTCTGCTTTTATGAAGGCTTCTGGAGCATTTATTTTTAAATATGTGAAATTTTGATCAGATTCAAAACCATGGCCATAAATAGTTTCGTTTTCTCGCTGTATAGTGACAAAACGATTGGTGTAGAGTTTTTCTGTTTTTTCATCCCAGACCAGCTCCTCCGTTTCGAAGGTTTCTCTGTTCATAATATGCCAAACCACTGAATCACTGACAATCACCTTTTTTTCTTTGTCATTTCGAACTGCGTATTTTGCAGTGAGTTCTCCAGTCTTATTTTGCTTGCTATCAAAGAATTCTACGAAGATTCCTTCTGGAAAGATTTGATCGTTGCTTTTGTTTTCTGATTCAGCTCTCCACATTACAGGTCCTGAAAACTTAACCTTTATAACCGCAGAATCACTATAAATGGTCTGGAAGTTTTCAACTACTTCTCGAGAAGCTTCTTCTTCTGTTAAATAGGGAGCTTCTTCTTTTTTACTACAGGAGCAAATAAGGACAGTTATGGAAAATAGAAGTATATGGAGTTTTAAGTCTTTCCCGATCAAAGCTTTTTTGATTTTTTACGAGTTAAAAATACACCAATTAAAATTAAAAACATGCCCAATCCGTGTATGGCAGATATCGTTTCTCCATCCAAAAATCCCCAGATAAGCGCAACTATTGGAATAAGATAACTAACCATAGAGGCAAATATTGCATCTCGAACTTGAACCAGGTGGAAAAATAAAACAGATGCAGCTACCGTCCCCCCAAGCGAAAGCACGCTTACATATGCCAATCCTTTAAATCCTCCGGGGTTTGAAAGCGGAACCCAAACCTGTTCTGCAATCAATATACTTATACCCAAAGGCAGTAAAAATGTAAATGCTACCGTACTAATCTTAAAACTCTTTTCTGTATTTAGGTTCGTCCCAACTGTATTTGAACTCAAGGCATAGAATAAACAGGCAAGAACGACAAGGCTTGTAAAGAATAGTGTTTGTAGGTCAAAGCTACTTTTTTCACCACCAAGCAGCATCAGCAAAACCGCCCCACTAAGCCCTAAGGCAACACCCATTATTTGATTTCTGTTGACTGCTGTGCCAAAGAAGAATATACCTGTTATTAAAGTGAATAGTGGGGTTAATGAACTTAATATCCCAGTCAGTGAACTATTAAGTTGCGTTTGTGCGAAGGCAAATAATACCGCAGGGAATCCAGAACCTAATAGACCAACTATTAGATAGTATTTCCAGTTTTCCCATTTTATCTTTTTAAGATCTTTAAGGAAAAATGGAAGAAAGAATGTACTTGAAATCATTATTCGCAGACCGGCAAGTTGCATTGGCTCAAATGCCAATAATGCCTTTTTCATAAGAATGTACGAACTTCCCCAAACTACTGCTAACAATATTAATATCAGCCAACTCCTCATAATTTTTCTAATTTGCAGCAAAGATAAGAATACAAAAGACAAGTGACTGATTAAAGGAGTTAATTAGTAACAAGCTGTATATTTGGGAAAAATTTAATAATGGATAGAAACCTTTTGAAAGAGAAAGCTAAGGCTGCTAAGAAATCCAATAAGAAATTGGTAAAGCGTTTGGAGCGGGTGAATGGCCGAAAGCTGGATCAGGTGGTTTCTAACCTTCATGATGAAGTCTTTGAAAAGATAGATTGTCTGACCTGTGCTAATTGTTGCAGTACAACTTCACCACTGTTTAAGGAGAAGGATATTGAACGCTTATCCAAACATTTGGGTATGAAAGCAGGAGATTTCGTTCAGGAGTATTTACGAATCGATGAAGACGATGACTATGTTTTTAAAGGTGCTCCCTGCCCATTTTTAGGAGTGGATAATTATTGTAGTGTATATGAGGCAAGACCTAGAGCTTGCAGGGAATATCCCCATACTGATCGAAAGCAATTTCAGCAGATCTTACAATTGAGTTTGAAGAATACAAGTATCTGTCCCGCAGTGTATGAGGTTTTCGAATCACTCAAGCTACAATTTTAATTTTTATTTTCAAAAATGAGATTTGGGTTCTGTTTTGTTTAACGATTGCTTAACTTTGTAAGCAATTAAAAATTAAACTTAATTGCCGTGCTGCCACTATTAAAAGAAGTCAAATTGTTCTCTGGAACATCATCAAAATATCTATCCGATAAAATCGCGGATTTTTATGGTTCTCAACTTGGAAATATCGAGGTTAAAAGATTTAGTGATGGTGAAATGCAACCTGTAATCCAGGAGTCCGTTCGAGGAGCTTATGTGTTTTTTATTCAATCCACTATTCCACCTTCTGAAAATGTAATGGAATTACTATTGTCAATAGATGCTGCAAAGCGTGCGTCTGCTGGTCACATTACTGCTGTAATCCCATACTTCGGATATGCTAGACAGGATAGAAAGGATAAGCCCAGAGTTCCAATTTCTGCAAAGTTGCTTGCTAATTTAATCCAGGCCTCTGGCGCGAATCGTATCATGACGATGGATTTACATGCAGATCAGATTCAGGGCTTCTTTGATATTCCTGTTGATCACTTAAAGAGTGAAGCAATTTATATTCCATTTTTAGAAAGTAAGGATTTAAGTAACGTAACTTTTGCTTCACCTGATGTTGGTGGTGTGAAACGTGCAAGAACATACAGCAAACATTTCAAAAGACCTCTTGTGATTTGTGATAAATATAGGGAGAAAGCAAATGAAGTTGCAGGTATGACTGTAATTGGTGATGTAGAAGGTGCACATGTTATCCTTGTAGATGATATGGTGGATACTGCTGGTACATTATGTCGCGCTGCTCAAGCCTTGATAGACAATGGTGCGAGTAAGGTTAGTGCAATGTGTACACACCCAGTGCTTTCTGGTAAAGCTTACGATAATATTGAGAATTCTGTACTTGAAGAGTTAGTAGTTTGTGATACTATTCCATTGAATCAGGAGTCTAGTAAAATTAAAATTCTTTCGACTGCCAAGCTGTTTGCAAGAGCTATTCGCAATATGCACGAACACCGCTCAATATCAGCTTTATTCGTTGAAGGTTGATAAATAATTATTTAGGTTAATTTTTTTAGGATAGATGTTTTTTTTATCGAAAAATATATATCTTTGCGTGCCTATTTAAGGAAAAGAATAGAATTAAAAGAAGTAAATCATGAATACTGTAGCGATATCTGGTACACTAAGATCCGAGTTAGGAAAAAAAGGTGCTAAGGCAGAAAGAAACGAGGGTAAGATTCCATGTGTAATGTATGGTGGTGAATCAAATGTACACTTTACTGTAACACACAACGATATTAAATCAATAGTTTACACTGCTGATTTCAACGTAGCAGAGATAACAGTTGATGGTAAGGCATACAAAGCAATCCTTAAAGGATTTGATATGCACCCTGTAACTGATAATATTACTCACATCGATTTCATCGAGCTAATTGATGGAAACTATGTTAAAGTTGATATCCCTGTGCGTTTCAAAGGTGAATCTCCAGGTGTAAAGTTAGGTGGTAAGCTTATGCAGTCTATCCGTCGTGTAACTGTTAAGACGCTTCCTGAGAATCTTGTTGATGAGTTATTCGTTGATATTTCTGAGCTTGAGCTAGGTATGGCTGTTCGTGTAAGAGATATTGAAGCACCTGACAATATGCAGGTAATGAATGCTGGAGCTACTCCAGTTGCTATCGTTGAGGTACCACGTGCACTTCGTTCAGCAGCTGCTGCAGCAGAGAAAGCAGGATAATAAAGATATTTATTATATATTGGCTAGGCATAGAGTTTACTCTATGCCTATTCTTGTTTATATATAGTATATACGTATGAATTTAGCATTCCTCCAAATCCCATTGGTTTGGGAGTCCCCTCAAGCAAACAGACTAGCTGTAGAATCTTATCTCAAGGAGAAAGATCTTTCGAAAACCGATTTGCTGGTCCTACCTGAAACCTTCACTACAGGCTTTTCTATGAAAGCGACTCACCTTGCAGAAGGTATGAATGGGGTTACATTAAAATGGATGCAATCTATTGCGACTAAATACAGTACACTGATTGGCGGAAGCATAATGGTCAAAGAAAACGGTAATGTTTATAATCGCTTTTTAATTGTAGGTCCTGATGGTCTTCAGGGGCAATATGATAAAAAACATTTGTTTGGGCTAGGTGCGGAAAAAGAATTGATAACTGCTGGTGTCAATAGGGAGGTTTTAGACATAAATGACTGGAGAGTCAATCTTCAGATTTGTTATGATTTAAGATTTCCAGTTTGGATGCGTAATACCGATCATACAGAATTAATAGTACTTGTTGCAAACTGGCCAGCTCCAAGGATTGCAGCATGGCGAGCTCTGTTAGTAGCTCGTGCTATTGAGAATCAATGTTATGTTTTGGGTGTCAATAGATTGGGGGAGGATGGTAATGGTCTGTCCTATACAGGTGACTCTTTGTTGGTTGATCCTGCTGGTCAAATTTTAGTTGATGCAGGAATTCAAGAAGGTTTATTCTCTGCATCAATTGATAAAGATATACTCACAAATTTTCAGCAAAAGTTTCCTTTCTTGAAAGATGCTGATCAATTTGACATAAAATAAAAAGAGACAACATTTTACTGTTGGCTCCTTTTTTATCCAATAACTAATCTATATTGATTACGCTTTTATGTAAGTAAAGTTGTTCTTTCAATGCACCTTAAGATTTGATTGTATGTGTTTTGACAAAATTCAGATCTTTCAAAATAAGATTGTATTTTTTAACATAATTATAAGTTCGATATTTTAATTTTGGTCAAATAGCAATCAATATATATTCGTTTGAAAGGTTATAATGTTCAAAACCATTAATAATAACCAATGAGAAAACACCTTCTATTTATCATCGGGATTAGTTTCCTTTCTACTTCGTGTATTTTATTCAGACCTGCATCAAGTTCTACTTTGGTGGATACAGAAAAATACAGTGATGATCCTTCTGTTAGTGAATTGGTAAGTATTGCAAAAAGTCTGGAGGGTACTCCATATAAATTTGGTGGTACGAATACAAGGGGCTTTGACTGTTCTGGATTTACCTCTTATGTTTTTGATAAAAATAATTCCAGTCTCCCAAGGACAAGCGGAGAGCAGGAACAATATGCAGAATCAGTGAGTATTAAAGATCTTCAAGCAGGTGATCTTGTTTTTTTCAGATCGAATAAAGTTGGAAGAGTTTTTCACGTCGCCCTTGTTGTGGATAATGACAAAAATGGTTTGACTGTGATTCATGCAACCTCTTCAAGAGGGGTCGTGGAGGAAAATATCAGCCGTTCTTCCTATTGGACAAAGAAATATTGGACTGGTGGACGAGTATATAACAAATAATTGAAGTAGTATAATTTTTATAGATGCTTGATTTATGTATTTTTGTAGTCCTAAATCAGAGCTATACTTATGATCAATTTAATTTTATTCGGACCTCCGGGGTCCGGAAAGGGTACACAGGCCGCTAAGTTAGTAGAGAAATATAACCTTTTACATATCTCAACAGGAGATCTTTTCAGGTATGAAATGGGTAATAATACTCCATTAGGTCTAGAAGCAAAAAGCTATATCGAGAAAGGACAGCTAGTACCTGATTCGGTAACCATCGGAATGCTAAAGAATAAAGTAGATGCAAACCCAGATGTAGCTGGGTATATTTTCGATGGATTTCCAAGAACAATCAATCAGGCAGAAGCATTGGATAATTTATTAGCAGAGAAGGATCTTGCTGTTGATAAACTGCTTTCGCTTAAGGTTGAGGACGAAGAAATCGTAAAGAGAATTTTACACAGAGGTAAAACTTCTGGAAGAGCAGACGATAATGATGCTGAAATTATTCAAAATAGGATAAATGTTTATAAGCAAGAAACGAGTCCTGTTTTTGATTACTATAATAAATCCGGTAAATCCATGCTGATTGAAGGTATGGGTGATATCGATGAGATATTTGGACGTTTAGATGCAGAGGTAAGTGCAATCTGATCAATAGGGTATAATTTTTCTATTTTAAGTGAGTAAGATATGGCGGAGCAGAATTTTATTGATTACGTAAAGATTTGTTGTAAATCAGGTGATGGTGGTGCAGGTGCAATGCACTTTCACAGAGAGAAGTATGTGGCTAAAGGTGGACCTGATGGTGGAAATGGGGGTGACGGTGGTCATGTTATTCTAAGAGGAAATAGAAATGTTTGGACCCTTCTAGCTCTGAAATACAGAAAACATGTCTCTGCAGGAAATGGAGATAATGGTGCTGGTGCCCAGAAAACCGGTAAAAAAGGAGAAAGCATCATATTAGATGTTCCTCTGGGTACAATAGCCAAGGATGTGGAGACCGGAGAGGTTGAGTTTGAAATCACGGAAGACGGTGAAGAGAAGATTTTAGTAGCAGGCGGTCGTGGTGGACTTGGTAATGCTCATTTCAAGACTTCTACTAATCAAACTCCAAGGTATGCTCAACCTGGAGAAGATGGAATCACGTCCTGGAAAATTCTCGAATTGAAAATGTTGGCAGATGTAGGTTTGGTCGGATTCCCTAATGCAGGGAAATCAACCTTATTATCTGTTATAAGTGCAGCCAAACCTAAAATTGCTAATTACGCATTTACCACCTTAGTACCCAATCTAGGTATGGTGAAGTATAGAGATGCCAGATCATTCGTTATGGCTGATATCCCTGGTATTATTGAAGATGCACATAAAGGAAAAGGCTTAGGTCATAGATTCTTAAGACATATCGAGCGGAACGCAACACTGTTGTTTATGATTTCCTGTGAATCAGATAATATCAAGGCGGAGTATGATATCCTGCTTAGTGAGCTTGAAAAATTCAATGAGGAGTTGATTCATAAACCGCGAGTTCTTGCAATCACTAAAGCGGATATGATCGATGATGAATTAAAAAAATGGATCACATCTGAATTACCTGATGATCTTCCACATTTATTTATTTCATCTGTTACGAACCATAATATCCAGACCTTAAAGGATTTGCTTTGGGAGGTGATGCAAAACCATAAATAATAGCATGAGTGAAATCCTTGCCAAGTTCCAAAACATCCTTAATCAATTCACAAATGATACTGTTCATGAATTGGAGCTTTTGGCACAGTCTGGCTCTAGTCGTCGTTATTTTAGATTGCACACAGCTAACGGATCTTACATTGGAACAGAGGGTAAAGACTTAAAGGAAAATGAGGCTTTTATTAGCCTTGCAAGACATTTTAACTACCAGCAAGTATCCGTTCCAAAATTACTAGCTCATACGGATGATTTCAGGTATTATATCCAAGAAGATCTTGGTAATACCAGCCTTTATAATTTTCTTCCAGCACCTGGAGAAGCCCATACGCAAGACTTATTTGCTTTGTATCTAAAATCAGTTGACCTCCTGTTGTCAGTTCATACACGAGGCAGTCAATCTATTGATTTTGGTCATTGTTATCCTACAGCAGATTTTGATGCCTTATCCATCCAGTGGGATTTGGAATATTTCAAATACTATTTCTTAAAGTTGAATGATCTTTCCTATGATGAATATGCCTTGCAGGAAGAATTGGATCAGCTTAGAGATATGGTTGCTGCAATTCCGAGAAATTGTTTCATGGTAAGAGATTTCCAATCAAGAAACATTATGATTCGAGATGAGCAGCCTGTATTAATTGATTTTCAAGGTGGCAGGAGAGGACCTTATCATTATGATTTGGTGTCTTTGTTATGGCAGGCACGTGCAAATCTACCGCATCAATGGAAAGATGAACTTAAAGATCGCTATCTGAAAGGGCTTTCTGAATCTGTTTCACTGGATGAAGCTGCGTTTAATAAGGATTATTGGTTGATCGTTTTAATAAGAACGATGCAAGTACTTGGCGCTTATGGCTTGAGAGGTGTGGTACAGCGAAAGCAACATTTTTTATCCAGTATTCCATTCGCTGTGGAAAATCTAAAGTATCTTTTAGTGGAGAAGTCTTGGTATCTTCCCGCTTTGCCTCAGATAAAACATGCATTTATTGAATACATAAACAGAAAATCAAATTGATTTTATGCTAACGGTTTATATTTATTCTTTTTCGTACAAGCACGGTTATCCTCAGGACGAACATGGTCACGGAGGTGGTTTTGTATTTGATTGCAGAGCTATTCATAACCCTGGAAGATTTGAGCCTTACAAGAAGCTCACAGGCAGAGATGAGCCGGTTAAACAATTTTTAGAGACAGAATCTGAAATTCCTGAATTTTTGAGTGATGTTTTCAATATGGTAAATCGTTCTGTGGAGAAGTATATGGAACGAGGTTTTGATGCACTTTCGGTGTATTTTGGATGTACTGGTGGGCAGCATCGATCTGTTTATTCTGCTGATGCCTTAGCTGCGCATTTGGGTGAAAAATACGGAGTGAAGACTGTTGTAAAACACATTGAGCAGGAAAAAAAGAATTGGGTAAACTGATAATAGAAATTTCCATTTATGAACTTTGTTATTAAACATTATAAGGATCTAACAATCGATGAGCTCTATGACATTATGGTTCTAAGGCAAGAGGTTTTTGTTGTCGAACAGGATTGTCCTTATCTGGATGCAGATGGTAAAGATAAGATTGGATGGCATGTGTTGCTTAATAATGATGAGGGGCAGCTAATGGCGTATACCCGTCTACTTGCTCCCGGCGTATCCTATGAAAAGTACAGCTCGATTGGTCGGGTGGTCAGTAGTGGAAAGGGAAGAGGAAAAGGGTATGGTAAATCAGTGATGGAAGCCAGTATTGACGCTATACTAGAATTATTTCCAAATCATGCCATTAAGATATCAGCCCAATGCTATCTTTTGAAGTTTTATAATGACTTAGGCTTCAAGGAAGTCGGAGAGGAATATTTAGAGGATGGAATTCCCCATATAGGTATGATCAGGGAATCATAAAATTCCCCGATCAATTATGTTTCTAGTTCAATAAACTCTTATGCGTAGCATCGAGGATGTTTCTAACCTCATCGTGTGAAGATCCCTGTGCATAAACTCTCAATACCGGTTCAGTGCCAGACGGACGAATCATCACCCATTTACCTTCTTCAAGAATAAATCTGTATCCATCTACATCATGGGTGTCCATGATTGAATAAGAACCTATACTGTCAAAGGCACCAGCTTTACATTTACTGATGATTTCCTGTTTCTTGTTTTCAGTAAGGTGTAAATCATCTCTGTCATATTCGAATCGCCCTACGATTTCATAAACTTCATCAAGTAGCGCTGTTAATGATTTACCCGTCTTTGCCATGAACTCAAGAATAAGTAGTCCCATCCAAACGCCATCACGCTCTGGGATATGTCCTTTAACTGCAAGTCCGCCTGATTCTTCACCACCGACCAAAAGGTCCGTATGTGTCATGATTTCTGCGATGTATTTGAAGCCGATTTTAGTAACCTCGAAGTCAAGGCCATAGTGTTCAGCCAGTTTTTTCATCTTATCAGTTACAGAGAATGTAACGACTACCTTACCGTTTTCTTGCTTATATTCTTTCATGTATTTCAGAAGAAGTAAAAGTAATCTGTGGCTATCCACAAAGTTTCCTTTTTCGTCATACATTCCAATTCTATCTGCATCACCATCGTTTGCAAGACCCGCATGAATGCTATCATCATTTTTGATAGTCTCTGATAGTTCAGTCAGGTTTCTATGGATTGGTTCTGGAGCTTGACCTCTAAAGCTAGGATTTACATCGCAGTTTAGAAATACTGAATCCGGAAGCAATCGCTTTACTGCGTTCTGACCTGCACCATACATAGCATCATAAGCAAGTTTGATACCTGAGTTGCGAATTAGATCCATGTCAAAGTTTGCCTCTACATGATCGATATACATTTGCTCAAGGTCTACTACTTTGATCAAGCCTTTTTCCTTCGCCTCGCTCATCGGCATAACTGCTGATTTTGGATGATCAGGAATAAGTGCTTCAACTTCGGCTATTTGAGCAGGAATCATTGGGCCTCCCAAGCTTGATTTAAGTTTGTATCCATTATAGTCTGGTGGGTTATGGCTTGCTGTAATTACCACACCAAGAGTGGATTCAGTTTTTAGCGTTGCCAGCGAAACCATTGGTGTAGAGGAAAAATTATTGGATATCACAGAGGTGATGCTATAGCTGGCAAAAACTCCTGCAGTAGTATCTGCAAATAGTTGACCTCCGAATCTGCAATCGTATCCTATGACTGCTTGTTTACCTCCATTATTCAAAATCCACTGAGCAGTTGCTTCTGCTACCCTTCTTACGTTATTAACAGTATAGTCTTTCGCAATGATGGCTCTCCAACCATCTGTTCCAAATTTGATTTTATCCATAATAATAATTTTAGCTTGCGATAATCGATAAAGCTCGCTTGCTTTTGTATTTTGTTTTCCGGTTTTAAGAATGTAAAAATAGTAAATGTTTGCTCAAGTTATAATGAAAACTACATTCTAAGCTAAAGCCTGGCATTTATTAAATTGTTAAGTTGATGAAAGATACATATAGGCATAAAGGGATGAGGCGCAAGTTGATAGAAACGCTTAGTGAAAAAGGAATTAGTGATGAGCGCATACTTAAGGCTTTCATGGATCTACCCAGACATTTCTTTTTGGATAATGCTTTTGCGGAGTGGGCTTATCAGGATAAAGCTTTTCCTATTGGCAAGGATCAAACAATTTCTCAGCCTTACACCGTAGCCTTTCAAACTCAACTTTTAGACATAAAAGCAGGGGATAAGGTCTTGGAGATTGGAACGGGATCTGGCTATCAGGCGGGTATTCTTGCTTTATTGGGAGCTAATGTCAATTCAATAGAAAGGCACCAGCAATTATCCTTGAAAGCAGAACAATTATTAAAATCTTTAGGCATTAAAAATGTACGATGCTTTTTTGGTGATGGCTATAAAGGCCTTCCTAGACATGCTCCTTTTGATAAAATAATACTTACTTGTGGGGCTTCTGAGTTGCCGGAGGAATTATGTGGACAACTTAAGATTGGTGGTAATATGGTTATTCCCATTGGTGATGATGTTCAAACCATGTACAGAATTACACGTGTGGGAGAGGCATCATTTGAACGCGAGCAATTTGGTGATTTTAGATTTGTACCTTTTCTAAAAGGAAAAGAGGCGTAAGATTACGCCCCTATTTGTGTTTATTGTCCAACTTTTCTTCCTTTAGCCTGCTTACTATTGAATTTGGTAATATCTTTTCGTTTGATATCTACCATCAGGCCTGAAAGTAATCTGTTCGCATTGACATAATACTTTGTACTACCATAAGTAACTTTTCCTTTTCTTTTATCCCACTCAGACGCCAATAATAGGTATCGTCCATCTGCTTTAGGATTTGGACCGAAGATTAGGAATTTAGAATCATCTTCTGCATCAAAAGATACTGCAATTTGGTTTTTGGAAGGCTGAAATAGCATAACTCCCTGTGTACCTTTTTTGATCACAATTTCTCGAATATCTTTTCCTGTTTGAACACTTACTTCTCCATCTTCAATGGTGGTTCTTTTACCTCGTTGTACTTGTCTGAGTACTATATCTTCACTGGAATAGAATTGAATCTGTTTTAGCTCATTCTCGGACCAGTTATATTGTTCTACCATATCCTGAGTAAGCATTTGATAGGAATGACATGACGTGAGGGTAAAGACAAGTCCAATTAATAAAATCGTTAATCTTTGCATACTCGTAGTTTTTTTTATTCAATATATACTACAAGCTGCGTCTATGCATTTTATTAAAACTATTTAACGGCTGTATTAACTCAATTTAACGCTTAGAAATAAAGAATTGCTGGATAAGCGCTTTGCACGGACCTTCAAGTATACCAGGGATTACAATCGTTTTTGGATGCAAGAGCTTTTGATCAAAACGCATGCAGCCGCGCTTTTCATCATATGCACCAAACACGATCTTGTCGATTTGAGACCAAAATAATGCACCTGCACACATGACACAGGGTTCCAGGGTTACATACAAGGTGCAGTCCTTGAGGTATTTACTATTCAGGTAATTTGATGCCGCTGTTATGGCTAATAATTCTGCGTGGGCGGATACATCTTTTAGCTGCTCGGTAAGGTTATGTGTTTTCGCAAGGATTTGGTTTTGAGATACGATTACTGCCCCTACGGGAATTTCTCCTTTTTCATAAGCCAACTCTGCTTCTTTCAAAGCGATACGCATAAAATATTCATCATTCAATAACATGAGCCGAACGGTTTTTTTGTCTATCTCCCCACCTAATCCTAAAAATCTTAAAGATGCAGTAAAATTTCATTTTAAATTAATAATAGTATTGACGAAATTATATAGTTTTGCAAATGGAAAACATAAAATTTGCTCAGAATAAGATCGTAAGCGACGCATTAACCTTTGATGACGTCCTTTTAGTACCCGCATTTTCAGAGGTTCTTCCTCGCGAGGTAGATGTCAGAACCCAGCTGACGACAGATATTACAATCAACGCTCCTATTATTTCCGCTGCGATGGATACTGTTACAGAATCCAAACTTGCCATTGCTATTGCTAGGCAGGGTGGAGTAGGTGTTATTCACAAAAATATGTCTATAGAGGCTCAGGCAGATCATGTAAGGGCTGTTAAGCGTTCAGAGAGTGGTATGATTATTGATCCGGTTACGATCAGTCCAGAGGCAAAGATTGAAGATGCCTTGAAGTTGATGAAGCAATACAGAATTGGAGGGATACCTGTAACGGATAAAGAAAGCAAATTAATTGGTATTCTAACTAACAGAGATTTACGTTTTGAAGGAAATATAGAAAGACCTGTTTATGAAATCATGACTTCTGAAAATCTGATTACTGCAGAAAAGGGTACAGATCTTGCTAAAGCAAAGTCAATCCTTCAGGAGCATAAGATCGAGAAACTTCCTGTTGTTGATAATGATAATAAATTGATAGGGCTTATTACATTTAAGGATATCCTTAAAGTAAAGAACTATCCATCTTCTTGTAAAGATGAATATGGAAGACTTCGCGTAGGAGCTGCGGTAGGTGTATCATCAGATATGTACGAGCGTGTAGCTGCCTTGATGGAAGTAGGTGTTGATTTTATCTGCGTGGATACTGCGCACGGGCACTCCAAAGGAGTGTTGGATACGGTTAAGGCATTGAAGCAGAAATATCCTGACCTGCAAGTGGTAGGTGGGAATGTAGCGACTGGTGCTGGCGCAAAGGCACTTGTTGATGCAGGCGTAAATGCTGTGAAAGTAGGTGTTGGTCCTGGTAGTATTTGTACAACAAGAATCGTTGCTGGTGTGGGTGTTCCTCAGTTAACGGCAATAAATGATGTAGCAACTGCACTTAAAGGTACTGGTATTCCAATTATTGGTGATGGTGGTATTAGATATACAGGTGATATTGCTAAAGCAATTGCTGCTGGTGCAGATACTATAATGGCTGGTGGTTTATTCGCAGGTGTGGAAGAAGCACCGGGTGAAACTATTATTCTTGATGGAAGAAAATTTAAGATCTACAGAGGCATGGGTTCTCTTGGAGCTATGCAAAAAGGTTCTAAGGATAGATATTTCCAGGATGTGGAAGATGATATCAAGAAGTTGGTACCGGAGGGTATCGAAGGTAGAGTTCCATATAAAGGACATCTTGCTGAGGTGATGGTGCAATATCTGGGAGGTCTTAGAGCTTCAATGGGCTACTGTGGAGCAGGAACAATAAAAGCTATGCAGGATGCTCAGTTCGTTCGTATCACTTCTTCAGGTATCAACGAAAGTCACCCTCATAATGTTACTATTACCAAAGAATCTCCTAATTACAGGAGAAGGTAAACTATAGAAAATGATAAAGATCGATCATCGCGGTGAGATCAAACCCGGAGAGGTTGTTTTACTGTATGATGGAATTTGTGTGTTTTGCGAATCGTATATGCTTTTCCTGATGAAGCGTGAGCCAAAAGGGAAGGTGCGATTCGCAGCTCTTCAATCTAAATTTGGTGCTGATCTTCTCAATCAGTTAGACCAATTAGGCTTTGAAGGGTTAGATTCTGTCGTCTTGATCGATTCAGATGGGCAAGTTTTGCTTAAGTCAGATGTTGGTTTGACGCTTAGTAAGTTGATGACTGGTTTATGGCCACTTGCTCAAGTATTTCTTATCCTGCCAAAAGGCTTTAGAGACCGAATCTATGATTGGATAGCACGAAATCGCTATGATTGGTTCGGAAAAAAGGAAATCTGTGAAATTCCTACTGCTGCGGACAAAAAACGCTTCCTAGATTAAGTATAATAATTTCAAAATATTGGTATTTTCGTGCTACTAATTTTTTATAGCATTTTCAAAAAATAGATAAAATGGCAAAGCACACAGATGTTGCTACTGTACTTGCTGAGCAAAAGACAGGCGAACAAATAGAGGTGAAAGGCTGGGTACGCGCTTTCAGAGCTAATCGATTTATATCATTAAATGATGGAAGTGGAGCCAATAATTTGCAGGTAGTTGTGGATTATGAAAATTTTGATGATGCAATAATTAAGAATATATCTTTTCATGCCTGTGTAGGCATCAAAGGAACACTTGTTGAATCTCAGGGTAAAGGTCAGGCAGTAGAATTACTAGCGGAAGCGATTGAGATTCTTGGGGCAAATGAATTGGATAAGTATCCACTTCAACCTAAGCGCCAGACCATGGAGTTCTTGAGAGAGCAGGCGCACTTCAGAATGCGTACAAACACCTTTAGTTCAGTTTTCAGATTAAGACATGCACTGGCATTTGCAGTACACAGCTTTTTCAATGAAAATGGATTCTACTATATGCACACCCCTATCATTACAGGTAGTGATGCGGAGGGTGCAGGTGAAATGTTTCAAGTAACTACACTTGATGTTGATAAGCCAGCAAGAACAGAAGATAATAATGTAGACTATAGCCAGGACTTCTTCGGAAAGGCAACTAACCTTACGGTATCCGGTCAGCTACAAGCAGAGATTGGTGCTATGGCCATGGGTAAGGTATATACTTTTGGTCCTACGTTCCGTGCAGAGAATTCAAATACATCAAGACACCTTGCTGAGTTTTGGATGATTGAGCCAGAGGTTGCTTTTGCAGACCTCAATGACAATATGGATTTGGCTGAGGCCTTTGTGAAGTATTTGATCAACTACGTCCTGGATAAGTATATGGATGATCTTCAGATTCTTGATGCAAGAATTCAGGAAGAGGAAAAGAATATGAAGGCAGAGCTTAGAAGGCCTATGGGCTTGATTGAGACGCTTCGTTTTGTTGTTGAGGATGACTTTGCTCGTATTACTTACACTGAGGCTATAAACCTACTTAGAAGCTCTAAGCCGTACAAAAAAGGTAAGTTCGAATACGACGTTGAGTGGGGTGTAGATCTTCAAGCAGAGCATGAAAGATGGCTGGTAGAGAAGAAGTTCAAAAAGCCAGTAATCGTTACGGATTATCCGAAAGATATCAAAGCATTCTACATGCGTATGAATGATGATAATAAGACGGTGGCAGCTATGGATATTCTATTTCCAGGTATTGGTGAGGTTGTAGGTGGATCGCAGCGTGAAGAGCGTTTGGATGTGCTTAAAGCGAGAATGACGGAGATGGATGTTCATCACGAGGAATTAGACTGGTACTTAGACCTTAGAAGATTTGGTGGAAATAAGCACGCAGGATTTGGTCTTGGATTCGAGAGAATCGTGTTGTTTATCACGGGGATGACAAATATTAGAGATGTAATTGCTTTCCCACGTACACCAGGTAATGCTGAATTCTAAGCGTATAGATAGTGAAATAAAAAAAGCCGGTATGTGAATACCGGCTTTTTTTTTGCCTGAAACTTAAGTATAGCAATAAAAAAAGGCCAACTTGGTGTTGGCCTTCAATGCTATTAAACAAATTATAATCTCATGAAAAATGTTTCTTATATAACTCTATTTCAAGAGTTTTAGTTTCTTTTGTGTTTTTTTTAAGAGAATTTTAAAAAAAGTCGCATCACTAAGATGCGACTGTCTATCAACAAATTATAATCTCATGAAAAAAACTATATCTTTTCGCGCAAACTTGGAATGTACTCCTCCAACATTATGAAGGAGCATTCCACAAAATCTACTGTCGGTTTTTGAGTCACGTACCTCATCCAGAATTAGATCTTTGTGGTTTATCGTTGTTGGGATGTTAGAAATTGTAAGTGCTAATTATTTTTTCTTAACCTGGTAACACAAAGTGACTTAGATCTCTGCGCGTATATTTTCAATTTAAGTAGCCGCTAAAATGAGGTCGGAGCTAATCCCGACCTCGTTGTTTTAATGTAATCGGTTTTTGAGACTTAATTATAATCTCATGAAAAAAGCGGTTTACTATATCTTGACAGCTCGTTTGCTGTACTTTTTTTTGTAATCGGTTATCAACTTTGATTTTGAGTGTGATACCCTTTATTCCCGTTGACATTACAAATATGCAACCAGATTTATGCCTCCACAATGACAAATATCAAATTTTGTTGAAAAAAAATAGCATGTATGTTGGGGTATTTTGATTTGAGTATAGTTAAAACCTATTAAATACGTGGATTTTTCAGGGGATAACAAATCAAAAATGTTGAACAGAATATTTTTGATTTATTGAAAAAAAGATGAAAAAAACTTTTTTTTAACACTTTTTTAGGTCGAAACAGGTGGTTTTCTAAGTTGTTTATTGTCAGTTGGATAGCAAAAACTAACCTGATTTTCCCTTTTCATAGATATAAAAAGCAGAGAGCAATCAGTTAATTGATTGCTCTCTAAGGATATTCTGTATGTAAATATGTGTAAGTACCTTAAGTCTAAATTAGTGTACAACTAGCTTGGCAGTTTTTACAACCTGGTTGTCAGCAAGGACTTTTACGATATAAACTCCGTTTTCAAGTCCTGATCGGTTTAAAGTTAGTGTTTCGCTGCTCGAATTGTGTGTCTGAACCAGTTGCCCGGATAGTGTATACAGTTCAAGTGACCAGAAGTAAATGTCCAAGCCTTTCAATTCTATAGTGCATTCAGTTTGGAATGGATTCGGATAGATAGCCATGTCCAACTCAGGTACTGTAGGTGCTAAAGGTGTATCTACGATTTCAACAAACTCTGCGTACGATCCACACAGCTCGTTTTTAACGGTATTCGTTTGTATAGGAACCTGATTCTCGAAAATGATCAGTGCATTGTTCTCGATAGGCTCACAACCTTCCGTAGCGTCTTGCTCTACGAATAGTTTGAATTCAACATATCCTTTATCTCCAGGAGCAAAAGGAGTGCTGTCATACGTGAAACGAACTACATTGTTTTCATAAACATCAAATGTGTATGGATGACTACTGTTACCCTCCTGAATCAGTATGGTCTGCTCTGGAAGCGTATCACGAATAGTCATTGTAAATGCTGTATCAGCAGTCTCGTTTTCAAAGTATATTCTATACTT
>OMKD01000190.1 GCA_900299495.1 Sphingobacteriales bacterium | reverse complement strand
TGGGTACGTTTTTCCATTCTAAAAAATTATATTTTTCTATTTTTTTATTTATTTAGATTATTCTGAATCATCTAGCAATGAATCGAAATTAGCATTTAACCTTTCAATTGTAACAGGATCATTAATTGCCTCTATGTTATTGCAATTCAATAAGTTATAATAGAATGTATCACCTTGATTAATTGTGCCTAGTCTCTTTTTAAGTATGTTTAGTTTTAAAATATTGGAAATTCCTTTAGGATCTTGATCTTTTTCATCTATTACTTGACCAGGTTCATTAATATTTTTACGATGTATACCAATCATCATATCAACATTATGTAATGGTCCCATAGAATCTGCAATATTTACTTCACCTAAACTCTTTTTAAGATTATAACCATCGCGATTAGATTGAATAGCCGTAACAATTAATCTTTCATTACCTTTACGCATACATATTTCTTTTAATTTACGAAATACATCTCCAATCATTTGCCATTCTTGTTTATTTTTACCATCTTTAAGTATTAATTGCTTAGAGTAATCAATAACAATTGCATCATAACGATATCCTTTCTCTTCTTCTTGTTTTTGAATCAAGTCTTCTAAATCTTCAACTGCTACTGATGTACCAGAAATGACATCTAATTGACCCATTGAATTTATTTTTGGTTGAAATTCTCGTTCTAGGTCTCTTTCGTTTAATTGCTTATATTGATATCTAGTTTTAACTAAAAGACCTTGACCAATTCTAGACTTATATTGTGCTTCAGTCTCTTCAAATACAATAGTTAATACTTTACGCCTAGTCATAAAAAGATGTTTAACAATATGAGCTAATAATTGAGACTTACCATGACCTGAAGGAGCTATAAACGTAATTAATTGAGCAAGTTGAAAATCACTACCAGTATTTTCTAAAAAGTAGAGACCTGAACCTACAGTAATTCCTTCAGCCTCGATATGTGTTTTAAAATCAAGGAATGATCCTGCTTTAAATACTTCAGGTTCGTCTGTTTGATTTAAAGCATAGAGTCTTTTAGTAAATTCCTTCCAATCCTTATCATTGATTTCTTGTAGTTCATTATATTGATTAATAAGTCTAGTCTTTGCTAGTTTTAGTAGATCATCTTTAAATAAACGAAAAGTACTTAAATCGATATCTTGAGCACCTTCAATCCAAGGTAAGGCTTCAAGTTCAGTTAATAGTGCTTTAGATTCAAACCATTTACGTAGAGCTAAATATGAAGGTTTAATTCCACGTTGATCCATTCTACGAAGGACTTCGAATATCTGTTTGTATTCTCCGTAGAATATTTCAGGTTGAGTTGTTCTGATTAAATTTGGATTCTCAATACAAAATTTGAGTAGTTCATTCTGATTAATTATTTCTCCCATGATTGTTTAGTATTTCTATTTTTATTTACGATGTCCAACAAAGTTTCTTTTTTACCAATTTGCGATTGATTCTTCTTAAAAGAATCATTATCGCTATTTATAATTCTTTTAGAATTATTTACTATAGCTCCGCCTGACCATGCTTGTGTATCCGTCTGACTATGCTTTTGTCTGGCCTGACTATGCTTTGTTGCTACATATCTACGAGGCACATTACCTTCACGCTGCCATTCTCCGATAATTTTAATCCATCCTTGATCTACTAAATAATTTAGAGAAGCTTGCACAGTCTTACGATGTACTCCAAGATCTATAGCATACTGATTAACATATAAATCCACATACCCTATATTTTTAGTAAAATGAGATACTAATGACCAAACCAACCATGTGGTTCTACGTGCACTGCCATTTAATTTTTTAAATATTGGATCTTTTAAAATATTGTGATCTATATTATAGTTCATAAAAAGTATTCTTTAAATTTTGGAATTGGAATTCCTGATTTTACACAATGATTTACAACATCGTTAATGTCTTTTACATCTGAATTTCCAATTTGTTTACATAATCTCTTCCAAGAAAAGATTTGTTTATTTGGATATTTAATCGCTTTATCTTTTTGCTGTTCTAAACCAGTAGTATCATTATCAAAGATATACTGGCAATGATAGTTAATATCAATCTTGTCATGACGTTTGCTTGCTCCTGTTAGTGCTATACTATTTTCTAAAAAGAGTGCATCTATGGGACCCTCTGTGATTAATACAGTATCTTCCCAATCAACATGAGTACTAAAAAATACTTGGCTTAATACTTTTACATAGTCTTCAGTACCTGGAGCTGGTCGATAGTCTAATCCACATTCTCCACGTATTTTCTCTAATGTATAAGTAATATATTTAACTTGATGATTTCCTAGACCTCGAGCTTGAAACCCTATAACATTGCAATCAATATCAGTATAATAACCATCTTGATTCCATTTACGTACAGTATATGGCTCTTCAACAGTATTAAGTATAATCAATCGATGTTTACTTGGCCAATATAAAAAGTAATCTTTATAATCTTGTAGATTACGTTGTACTAAATAATTCCATTCTGGATGATTCTCATCAATTCTCTCAGCACCAAATGTTTCTATAATAGTTTTTAATGGTACTGCTAATCTTGAGATCTCTGTGAGCGCCATTTGCTTAGGATCATATTTCCATTTTGGTTTGGCTTTTACTGGCGTAAGAAAGAAATCATTCCGTTCAGATACTTCATAAGTTTCTCCAAAATGTTTAAAGAAGTTTGGTAAACTCATGCCACCACATTCATGATGACAAAAGAAATATGGTTCTGCTTTATCAGTTAAAATCCACGCACGCTTCTTTGTAGTATCTTTATCACTATCACCACATACTGGACAAGCAAAGTTTAAACCATGCTTATTTTCTTTAATACTTTGTTTACTAGTATGCCAATGTGATTTAGCAAGAATTCGTTGTAATGGTTCTTTAATTTTATCCATATTGCTCTATGACTTTTATTATTTTATTGGTAAGCCCTTCGATAGTTTCAGATTGGATTTGATATTCTTTGTTATTATATTCCCAATCTAATCTGTAATTGTTTAAAGCGTATGTTGCTCTAACATTAGTATAGTCTGTAAGTTTACTATTAAACTCGAGAACAAGATCACATAGATTTTGAGTTTCTGTTAATAGCTGTTTTCTTTCAGCTCTTAATACTTCGATATTATACATGGAGATCTTCGTAATTTTCTAGTTCATTGATTATATTCTTTAACGACTCAATGAATTGTTTGCGCTCCCATTCACCTTCAAGTGTAATACCAAATGTATCATTAGCTACTACTACACCTCTAGCAGTTTCAACAATTCTTGGTCCTAAAGCCAATCGGATTGAACCATCGCCACCCCATAAGTAGTCAGATGTAAACGAAACATGTACTCTACCACCATGACCTCCATCACCAGGCACATAGCCATTGTGATATACATCAGTTTTTAAATAACAAGGGCCTAATGAAATATGTTGCATGTGATATTGTTTACCGTCGAACTCTCTTGATAATTCAATAGGACCTCTGTTTTGGTCTAATTCTTGTGGGAATACGTCTTGGTATTCATCTCTAATATTAATTTCCATAATGTTCTTTTAATTTTTTTAAGTTAATAAATACATTCTTCATGTCAGCGATAACATCATCTACTGTTTTACCGCTTTTGTCTTTTGCTAATTTGTAGCCGATTGAGATTAAATGCTTACCTAGCATTTCTTTGTGTTCTTGTGTCATAATTAATAAATTTCCGAATACGAATTCATCTGGTATTCCTTTGATTTT
>OMKD01000189.1 GCA_900299495.1 Sphingobacteriales bacterium | reverse complement strand
CTATCAAGACTTTTCAAACTATTTAAAGAAAATGGACTCAATTCAACATAAAATGAATCCCGGTTATAGACTCCATCTCTGATGGATGGGTCGTCATAGAATACAAAGGAGCTTTTTTGTGATTGGAAGGACGGGAACATAGCAATATCATCCTTTCCTGATTTATTCAATGGAGCATCTATCAAAAGCGTACCAGTGACATTCTCAATCCTGGAATTTAATGGATATGCAGGTTTAAGTTTCCCTTTTTCTTCCTTTGCATCGACAATTGGTAAATAAATATCAAAATATTTCGCAGAGTCCGATTCAATATTGAAAGGATCATAATTAAAGTGAAAATCCTCTCCTAACAAAATGGTATATCCGGCAAATAAGCGACCTGCGAAATCCATGTCGCGATTCTTCTGGATTGATATTTGTTTATTAAAGGGTTTCAACCCCACAAATCGATCAGGAGAGAAATCTACATTTTTTATGCCGAACAAAGTAAACTCACCTGTATTCAAATCCATCACTCCATTATCAAACTTTTCTGTTACAGATTCTAGTTTAATACGATCAAAATCACTTCCTCCCTTAACAGCTTCCGCATATAGATAAATCTTTTCTTTTACCTCGATTTGTTTAGTATCTGGATAATAATTTATAAAACCACTCTCTACCAATTGATAGAGTACGGTTTCTATCGTTTCAGCAGTAAATTTAGGATTGATGTTTTCTGCAACAGTAAAGGCGCTGATTTTACGAAGACCCTCCTCTTGAGAAGTCCTGTAGATCACATTTATAATATTATAGTCAGCACCTCCTCTGAATGATATGAATTCAGACTCAGAAAAATAGTTCTCTGATTCCAACAACACCTTTGAGGTCGAACTATTGAACTGCATAGTCTTCTCTCCCACTATCAGACTATCACCAGTCAGGTAATAATTCATATTATCGGCCTGAATATTTATTTTATGAATTGAACTGTAAAAAGGAGTTTTTTGATTACCGTTTTTGCCTCTCTTTAACTCCAACTTTTTCTCTGGAATCTCATATCGCATAATAATATTTGGATGATAAATAGAATCACCATCCATGTAAATATTACAGGTAACATTATCAGAGGTAATTTTCTCATCTGTCAAGATTCTAAACTGATCAGAAGTACTTACTAATTTTAAAGCCCCCTCTGCATTAAATATTTTAAGCTCCGCTTTTTCATCTAAAACAGCAGGACCATATATAGTCAATCCAGCAAGTTTAAAGCCACCTGTATATTCTATACCCTCACCAAAATCATCAATAGAGACTTTCTGGTCAACTGATTCGAATTTAGGATAAGATCCTTTGTTGCCTTTCTGTTTAGAGCCTATTTTATCTTCAAATCGTCCAGTAATCTTTTGACTACCAAAATAACGGGGATACGATAGCTCTACATTAGCACACTTATAAAGTCCTTTGGTCATTTCAACCTCAAAATCACTTAATTGTGCACTTATCTCTTCTTCTGTATCAAAGCGTGACCAGTTGACAAAACCTCCTTGAGCTGCAAATTTTTTAGAGAGAATATTATAGCGACCACTCGTATTATTGATAAGCAGAGAATCCTTATTTCTAACACAAACGAGATCTACGTCTTTCAACTCTACGTAAATCAAATTCTCTTCGACACCAAGATTTAGTGGAATATCTGTGTACGCACTCCAATAGAAACTAGAGGTCTTTCTGTAAAGAATTTTTTCATTAAAAAATTCAGCCCCGAAGTTTATGATGTCCTTATAATTATCACTTTTTAATTTTATACCACTATTGAAAATCTTAGTCAGGAAATCATTCCAAGTCAGCAAATCTATTTGTCCTGCATCCAGATTTTTCACCGACATTACCCCCTTTAAATAGTCATCAAAATGAGGATTAGCAATTAACTTTGCATTGAGCATCAAATCGGCAACGTTTCGGACAGAGTTTAATTCTTCTGCAGAAAACTGACCATCTTTAACCATCGATTTAAATCGATCATGAGTTTCTTTCAGTTTTGGCTGCTTATTATAATTCATAAGACCATCTAATTCCTTTAAAAAATCAGCCTGATCTTCAGAAAATGAGGTCAATGTTTGGGAGTAACCTGTTAGTCCCAGTAAGGAAAACAGCAATAAAAGGGATAATCTTTTAATCATTTTAGATAAATACTTTCTAATTACATGTAAATAAATAACATACCCAACCTTCTCTCGTGTTCATCTTTATTGGTTCAAATCCAGCATCAGTAGCTTTTTCAACTATTAGCTCAACATCTTTCTCAAGTATTCCAGAGATTAACAGCTTCCCTCCTTTTACCAGATGGGTTGCCAATCTCTCTAAAGAGTCAAGAATTACATTTCTATTGATATTAGCTAATATATAATCAAATTTCATGTTTGACTCTACCTGATCAAGGATACCTTGAAAAACAGTCACGTTTCCTACATTATTAATTTCAACGTTTGATAGACTATTTTCGTAAGCATTCTCTTCAATGTCAAATGCCAAAACCTTCTCAGCCCCTTCTTTTGCCGCTAGTATGGCTAAAATTCCGGTACCACAACCATAATCCATAACTTCTTTCGCATTGAAATCTAAGACAGACATCATATCAACCATCATGTAGGTTGTCGCGTGATGCCCAGTCCCGAAAGACATTTTAGGATCTATAAGTAAATCATGTTTATAATCAGATTTTGGTTCGTGGAAAGAAGCTCTAATCTGCGCATAATCGCCGACGAAAATGGGCTGAAAAGACGATTCCCAAACCGCATTCCAGTTTTGAGCCTTGACCACTTCTTCTTTGTAATCAATATTAAAACGATCAACAACTGCTAAAAATTCTGTTTTAGATTGTTCAAAATCATCATTTAACTCAAAACTTAATGAAAAGCCATTATCATGCTCTTCCATCATATCACAATTCAATAGAGACAAAAAGGCAAGAACAATCTCTTTTTTATCCTCTTCTACAGTCAGCGTGTACTTCTTAAAATCATTCATAGGATTAATTTATAAAAGCATTATGATATGATCATAATGCTTTATTAATATATCTGTTTTCTATTTAGAAATAGTACTAATCAAACTTAATTATAAATACTTCCTTTGGCAGCCAACAGTGTATTCCATAATAAGGAACATACAGTCATTGGACCTACACCACCTGGAACAGGAGTAATCAAGGAAGATTTGGCTTGTACCTTTTCAAAATCTACATCACCAACCAATCGATATCCAGATTTTCTGCTACTATCTTCGACTCTATTGATACCGACATCAATAATAACAGCCCCTTCTTTAACCATATCGGCTGTTACAAAATTCGGAATGCCTATTGCTGCTATGATTATATCAGCCCGTAACAATTCCTCCTTTAGATTTTTCGT
>OMKD01000188.1 GCA_900299495.1 Sphingobacteriales bacterium | reverse complement strand
TCAGCTGATCGATCAATCTATATTTAAAGGATTAAACTTTGAAAACATTGGGCCAACCGTATTTAGTGGAAGAGTCGCTGATATCGATGTTAATCCCAATGATCCAAGTCATTTCTTTGTAGCATATGCATCAGGAGGTGTTTGGAGAACAAAAAATAACGGGACAACTTTCGAACCCTTATTCGACGATCAAATTGTAATGACCATAGGAGATATTGCAGTTGATTGGGAAACAGGTACCATCTATGCAGGTACAGGAGAAGTAAACTCAAGCCGTTCCTCATACGCGGGTATGGGCATGTTCAAGAGTACAGACTGGGGAAAAACATGGAATCATATAGGCCTGGAAGAAAGCCATCACATTGGTCGCATCCATATCGATCCGGAAGATCCAAATCGAGTTTTGGTTGCTGTATTAGGTAGATTGTATTCTCCGAATAATGAAAGAGGGCTTTACCTTTCTGAAGATGGAGGAAAAACCTGGTCACAAACTCTTTTTGTAAATGATAATGCAGGTGCGATAGATTTAATCAGAGACCCTAATGATAATTCAACATTATATGCCTCAACCTGGGAACGTACCCGCAGAGCTTGGAACTTCGTAGAATCTGGTGAAGGTTCTAATATTTACAAAAGTACAGATGGAGGAAAATCCTGGGAGCAGATGATCTCCAAAAAATCAGGATTCCCAATTGGAGAGGGTGCAGGAAGAATAGGTCTTTCTGCGGTAAGCGAAAATGATAAGACTACACTTTATGCTGTTATAGATAACTATTTCAGAAGACCTGCGAAGGAAGGCGATAATACTTCGGATGATTTAAGTAAGGATGAGCTTCGATCCATGTCTAAAGAATCCTTTGCCAAAGTTGATCAGCAAAAGGTAGAGACTTATTTGAGTAATAATGGATTCCCAAAAGAGTATAGTTATTCAAAAGTCTTAAGCTTAATCAATACAGGAGATATCACTCCGAAAGACCTTGTAGAATACACTGAAGATGCGAACTCATTATTATTTGACACACCTGTAGTTGGAGCTGAAGTCTATCGTTCTACCGATGGAGGTAAGAAGTGGACTAAAACACATGAGGGTTATCTGGACTTCGTTTACAACAGTTATGGTTACTATTTTGGCCAAATCCGAACCAATCCCTCAAATCCTAATACCTTGTACATTATGGGTGTACCCGTCTTAAGGTCTGATGACAAAGGAAAGAGTTGGAAATCTGTTTGGAGACCTAATGTCCATGCGGATCATCATGCCTTATGGGTGAATCCTGATCGTGAAGGTCACATTATACTTGGTAATGATGGAGGGATAAACATTTCTTATGATGCGGGTGAAAACTGGACAAAATGTAATAGCCCTGCAGTTGGTCAATTCTATGCAATAGCGGTGGATAATGCAAAACCCTATAATGTTTATGGAGGTCTTCAGGACAATGGTGTTTGGATGGGATCCAACCAATACAGACCTGGAGTTGGATGGCATAATAGCGGTCAATATCCTTATAAAGAAATCATGGGTGGAGACGGAATGCAGGTTGCTATTGATACAAGAGATAACGAAACCGTTTACACCGGCTATCAATTCGGTAATTACTTCAGATTGAATACACGTACAGGTGATCGCATGTACATCACACCTAAGCATAAATTAGGAGACAGACCTTTACGTTGGAATTGGCAAACACCTATCCAATTATCCAGTCATAATCAGGATATCTTTTATATGGCATCCAACAAATTGCACCGCTCATTTGATCAGGGAAGTAGTTTTGAAGAAATCTCGCCAGACCTTACCAAAGGAGGTAGAAAAGGAGACGTAGCCTATGGTACTATAACTAGCTTCCATGAATCTCCAATGAAGTTTGGACTTATTTATGCTGGAACCGACGATGGACTAGTTCATGTAACAATGGATGGAGGTAACAATTGGTCAAATATTTCGAATGGTCTTCCTCAGGATATGTGGGTGACTCGTGTATGGGCATCAGCGCATGACGAATCAACTGTATACCTAAGCCTAAACGGTTACCGTTGGGACTATTTCGAAACTATGGTGTACAAATCTACTGACTTTGGTAAAACATGGATGAATATAGGTGGAGACATTCCACATGAACCAGTAAATGTAATCAAAGAGGATATAGAAAATCCGAATATCCTTTACGTTGGTACAGATCACGGATTATACATCTCCATGGATGCAGGAGAAAGTTTCAATATTAGTAATTCAGGAATACCTGCAGTTGCGGTACATGACGTTGTTGTTCATCCTACTACTCAAGATCTAATTGTAGGAACGCATGGTAGATCAATCTATAAATCCAATGTCAAAACCTTACAACAGGCAAACCTTGATCGTTCAATTCAGCTATTTGCGATAGGATCAAGAAGAGCAAATCCGTATTGGGGTAGCCAAAGAGCTGCTTACATGGAAGCTAATGAACCTGAGCAAGCACTGAATGTGTATGCTAACGAAGGCGGTGCAGCTCAACTTACCATTACACATGGTGAGCAAGTGGTTTATTCCTCCGCATTGAATTTAAGTAAAGGTTTCAATACGGTTAACTACGATATGAGTATTGATTCTAAAAATATAAAAGGACTTCAGGAGGTACTAGGAGATCAAGTCCAACTGAAAGCAGCTGATAATGGTAAAACATATTTGACCAAAGGAGTATATCAAGTTAGTATAAAACTAAATGATGATTCATCCTCACAGGAATTCACGATCAAGTAAAAAATATAAAAGCCTCCTAAATGGAGGCTTTTATATTTTAATTTTCCCTTCAAAAACTCTTTTAGCAGGTCCTTCCAGATAAATATCTTTAAATCCATTTTCGGTTTTCAGGAAATAAACACTCAAAATCCCACCCAATGCTTTGAACACTTCTTTGTAAGATCCTGCTTTATACTTTTCATGAATTGATTTCAAAAGTGCAGCAGCAGTAACCCCTGTACCACAAGCCAAGGTCTCACCTTCCACTCCCCTTTCGAAAGTTCTGACAAAGGACATTTCACCACCGCATTGAACAACATTCACATTAGAGCCAGCCTCTTTCAGGGGACTTAAGTTTCTATATTGTCTCCCAATCTGAAGCATATCTAAAGCATCAATATCCTCTTTAAAAATCACAATATGCGGAGACCCCGTATTCATATAATAAAAATTGGATTCATAACTATAAGCTTCAATATCAGCCATCTGTACTTTAATTGTATGTTCACCAACTACCTGAGCTTTGTGAATTCCATCATATGAGCTAAATACTATTTCTGTTTGCTTCCTTCCAGTCCATTCATAATAGTAATAAACCGCACATCTGCTACCATTCCCACAGAGAGAACCTAGCTTACCATCAGCATTATAATAAAGCATTTCGAAATCTGCTGAATCGGAAGGTGCTATAATTATCATCCCATCGCCTCCTACCCCAAAATTTCGATCACAAATTGTTGCTATTTGACTTTGTGAAAGCTCCAATGAAATCTTATTATTTAGGCTATTCAGGATAACAAAATCATTCCCAGCACCCTGATATTTTATGAAACTCAACTCCATTTAAAAAAATATATACTTGAAGAATAATTAGGAATTGCTTTTTGTTGTTAAATACACATTAACTATTAGCTAAAGTAATTAAATTACCAGTTAAAGTTTATCAAACAGCATCTAACATGAAAAAATACATAACTCCTTTCTTTCTTGCATGCTTTGGAGCCATTTTTGGCATAATGATCTATAATCTATTGTTTCCTCAAAAGGAAACAACGAATGGTCCAATCTATAATGATTCGAGTTATGTCTATTACAAACAACCTTCAATTGACCAACCGCTAAAGCGATCAGATGCAACCTACAATCCAGTGGATTTCACGCTGGCTGCAGCGGTGTCAACACCAGCAGTAGTAAATATCAGGTCTGAAAGTAAGACAAAAGGATTCTACTGGATTGGAGGAGGTGAAGAGACTATCTCCACAGGGTCAGGTGTAATCGTTTCATCGGACGGGTATATTGTAACCAACTATCACGTGATAGAAGACGGAGAAAAATTCACAGTCTTGCTGGCAGACAATCGTGAATTCAAAGCAGCTTTAGTTGGTAAGGACCCTTCTACGGATATTGCATTATTAAAAATCGATTCTGAGGATCTCCCATTTTGTGAATTTGGAAACAGCGATTCTTTACTTGTAGGTGCCTGGGTAATTGCAGTAGGAAACCCTTTCAACTTAGAATCCACCGTAACAGCAGGTATTGTTTCAGCTAAGGGAAGAAATATAAATATTCTTGATGCTAGTTCCCCTGTTGAATCCTTCATCCAAACCGATGCAGTAGTTAATCCGGGAAATAGTGGTGGCGCCTTGGTCAATACCTATGGAGAATTAATTGGTATAAATACGGCTATAATTACAAAGAGCGGTAAATATGAGGGCTATTCTTTTGCCGTTCCATCAAACTTGGTAAAAAAAGTAATCACTGATATAAAAATGTATGGATCTGTACAGAGAGGATTACTTGGTGTGGGCTTAGAATCTGTGGAAAGTAAAGTGGCGAAAAAACTTAAACTAGAAAAAATTCAGGGTGTGCATATTACCCGAGTAACGCCTAATAGCGGAGCAGATAAAGCCGGTTTAAAAAGAGGAGATGTAATTTTTAGCATTAATGGAACTGAAGTAACAACACTCCCAGAATTGCAGGAAATCATTAATACATTTTCTCCAGGAGACAAGGTTGAGGTTGGATATATCCGCTCTGGAAAAAGAAATTTAGTAAAAATAGAATTAGGCAACCACTCTGTTAACCTATTGGATCTTAGTGCCATTAAAACAGAGGAACTTAAAATATTTGGCTTTGAATTAAAGAATTTAGAGGCGGAGGAAATCCGTAAATTTGGGAAAGATGGAGTAATTGTCACTCATATAGTCGAAAATTCCAAAGCCTTCAACGCAGGTATGGTTGCACAATATTTGATTACTCATATAAACGACAACAGAGTATATTCTAAAGCAGAATTTATTGCAGAACTGAACAAGTCAAAATCTGAGATCTTCATTTCTGGTTTCTATCCTGATTTTGAAGGTGATTTCCATTACAGGTTGTTTAAATAAACCAATCTGCTATATCGCTGTTAATTAAAATTGGTGTTAGTTTGTTCTTTACCCGCTTATTTTTATTTTTCAGAAAATCACAAACCAAAATATGAAGCACACTGCTCTCGACATACAAAAAAATAAAGACCATTATCAGTTATTATTATCAAAACTCAAATTCAGACTTCAGAAAATCCATGAAGGAGGAGGTCAGAAAAAAATCGAAAAACAACACCAAAAGGGTAAGCTCAGTGCGAGAGAAAGAATCAATCACCTGATTGATGATAATAGTGATTTTCTTGAAATAGGTGCATTCGCAGCCTATGGTATGTACAAAGAATATGGTGGCTGTCCGGCTGCTGGAGTTATTACAGGTATAGGATATGTCTCTGGAAGGCAATGTATGATCATTGCAAATGATGCCACAGTGAAAGCAGGTGCTTGGTTTCCTATGACAGGTAAGAAAAACCTCCGAGCTCAGGAGATTGCTATGGAAAACAGACTACCTGTTATTTATCTGGTAGATAGTGCAGGAGTATTTTTACCTATGCAGGATGAAATCTTCCCGGATAAAGAACACTTTGGAAGAATCTTCAGAAACAATGCAAAAATGTCTAGCATGGGGATTCCACAAATTGCGGCGATAATGGGATCATGTGTTGCGGGTGGAGCTTATTTACCCATTATGTCAGACGAGGCATTGATCGTTAACGAAACCGGTTCTATCTTCTTAGCGGGGCCTTACCTTGTGAAAGCAGCAATTGGAGAAGATGTCGATAAAGAAACATTGGGAGGAGCTCATACTCAATCTAATATTTCCGGAGTCACAGACTATAAAATGGACAATGATGAAGACTGTTTGGATATCATCAAAAAACTAGTAGACAAAATGGGTGAATTCCCTAAAGCTGGCTTTGATCGAAAAACAAGCAAAGAACCTGCTAAAGATTCTAAAGAAATCATTGAAATATTCCCTGAGACAAGTTCAAAACCCTACGATTCCAGGGCAATTCTAGAACGGATTGTTGATAATTCAGAACTCATAGAATACAAAGCTGGATATGGTCAAACTATCATTACTGCTTATGCAAGAATTGATGGATGGGCGGTTGGAATAGTAGCAAATAATAGACAGGTTGTAAAGAGTGCAAAAGGAGAATTACAGTTTGGGGGAGTCATTTATTCAGATTCCGCTGATAAAGCCGCAAGATTTATCATGAACTGTAATCAAAAGAGAATTCCGCTTGTATTCATGCATGATGTGACTGGATTTATGGTAGGTAAACGTAGCGAACACGGAGGCATTATCAAGGATGGTGCAAAAATGGTCAATGCGGTTTCAAACTCTACCGTTCCTAAATTCTCCGTTATCATGGGAAACTCTTACGGAGCAGGGAATTATGCAATGTGTGGTAAAGCCTATGACCCAAGACTAATTGTTGCATGGCCTACCGCAAAAGTTGCTGTAATGGGTGGCAAACAAGCAGCAAAAGTACTTACTCAAATCCAAGTGAGTTCCATGAAGGCAAAAGGTCAGGCTCCTGATCCTGCGAAAGAACAAGAATTGTTTGAAGCTATTTCAAATAAATATGAAGAACAAACGAGTCCTTATTATGCAGCTTCAAGACTTTGGGTGGATGCAATCATAAATCCATCAGAAACACGTAAGGTAATATCTGAAGGGATCAAAGCAGCCAATAATGCAGAAATAGAAAAATTCAATCCAGGAGTTTTCCAGGTCTGAGTTCATAGCTTTTCACGATTAAATGTACCTTTGCAAAAATTTTAGCGCGTGGAAATATTAGTCAAAACGATGTTTGGACTTGAGGATATACTTATTGAAGAACTCAAGTCCTTAGGGATAAATAATTGTAAGAAGCTTAAAAGAGCAGTAAAAGCAGAAGCAACGCTGGAACAGCTTTATGAAGCTAATCTTAGGATCAGAACCGGTCTGCAAATTTTAGTACCTATGTATACCTTCACTGCAAGAAATGAGCAGGAAGTGTATGATAACATCTATAAATATGACTGGACTAATGAATTTAGACTGAGAGACTCCTTTGCCATTGAGGCACACGTAAACTCACGCTTCTTTAACCATTCAAAATATATTGCCCTAAAAACAAAGGATGCAATTGCTGATAAATTCACGGACACCTTCGACCGCCGACCTAATGTAGACCCAAAAGATCCTGATTTTGCTGTAAATCTTTACATTCAAGATAATCAGGTAACTGTGTATAAGAACAGTTCAGGTAAATCTTTACATAAAAGAGGATACAGACTCAAGGCTGGGAAAGCCCCATTGAATGAAGTCCTTGCTGCAGGAATGCTTCTAATTGCTAATTATGATGGGGAGCAACATTTGGTTGATCCAATGTGTGGCTCGGGCACTCTACTTGCAGAAGCCTGTATGATTGCTACAAATACACCTCCTAACGTTAACAGAAAGAAATTCGCTTTTCAAAGCTGGGATAATTACGACAAAACGCTTTTCAAAACAATAAAAGAAAAGGCTGAGTCTGAAATTAAAGAGCCTAGTCATGATATCTGGGGGTGTGATATAAGCACGGAAGCGCTGGATGTAAGTTTTGAAAATCTAAGTCGTCAAAATTATAAGAGATACGTCAAATTAAAAAAACGTAATTTCCTAAATCAGGAACCACCTATCAAAGGAGCATTATTAGTTTTCAATCCTCCTTATGATTTGAGAATTGGAAGCAGGGATATAAATGAATTGTACCGAGAAATGGGTGATACCCTCAAGCAATTCTATGGAGGTTCAACAGCGTGGATGATATCCTCCAATATGCAAGCCTTTAAGCATGTTGGACTGAGACCATCCAGAAAAGTCCCTCTATTC
>OMKD01000187.1 GCA_900299495.1 Sphingobacteriales bacterium | reverse complement strand
CATTCTGGTTCTTATCAGAAAGGATATTAGTATTCGAAATTCCGCTTTGTAAATCAATATTAACTTGAGCGGTTAGTGAAGCTAAAAACAGGAAAAATACAAGAAATAAATTCAAACGGGAAAGCAACCTCATGTGACAACATTATATATGACTTAATATAATGTTTAACTTTGGTTTTCAAGATTTTGTTCGGGACAGAACAAATAAAAAAGTGGCTGCTAGGATTGTTTTTGGATACTTGCAGCCACAGGATTAAATTCCAATCACTGTGGTAAAGAAAAAAAGTTTACACCCGAAAGCGTAAACTTTTAACATTTTTAACATTTTTTATATACAAAAAATCTTGTTTTATGTCATCTGCATTACCAATCCATACTATCTTCCTCATCATAGACTCCTCCCCACTGAAGTTCGGAGATAATACCATTATCCACCCAAATATCTAGAGCTTCTTCCTCCATGGACAATAACTCTTGGAAAGTCTCCCCTTCACTCTTCATAAACTCTAAGCTTTCAACCTCCATATCCAGGGCATGCATGTGCTTAATAAACTCATCTTTATCCATCCCAATTGGATGAAGACCACAGAAAGAATAGGCATCTGAAGTAACTGAGATTGAAATCAACTGCCAGTAGTTATTTCCATCAAACAACAGTGAAAGATCCAGATGATCATAATGCCAGGACTCTGATTCACCAAATTCATCTTTTTCGAATTCCTTCTCTGTTGGTTGTCCTAAAATTTCAAGAACATCATCTCTGTCCAATCCAAATTGGACTCTTCCTAGACCTTTGCCAATAACAATCTTGTTCTCCATGATTAAGATTTAAAAGATCAAACTTAATTTGAATTTTACATGCTAATAATAACTATTTATTTTCAGAATACAAGTAAACTGTATCCAAAAACAATTAGGAATTATTATCCTACAAATAATGGGATTTTTCTTTCTTTCGCAAATTAAAAATCAAAAAATAATCCAATTGAAGGAAGTATTCTTCCCGAGTCAGATGGCAGCTGTTCCATCATATACCTAGATGGATCTTCAGGGTTGACAATAGGTGTCCAATTTTGCTGATCGTAAACTACAGAAAGATAAGGTATCTGACTAATATTTGAACGGTAAGCATTTTGAATATCCATGTAGAATGTAAATGCCCACTTCTTAAAATTGAACTGCTTATCGATTCTAATATCTAATTGATGGAAAACAGGCAGACGACTTTCATTAATAAAATCGTGATCGTGCAAGCCTCTCTGAAAAACAGCCCAGTAATCCTGTCTGGAAGAAAGTGCAAGGTTATAAGGGGTATATGGATTCCCTCCAGCAATACTCCATTTACCTGCAATCGTCCAGTTACTTTTAAAACGTTTAGATAGGTTCATCGTGGAGAATACCCTATTATCCCAAGCAGAGGAAATAGACTTCCCATCAGCATTGGTGAATTTTGAAACTACGTAAGAAGCTGAACACATATAGGACCAACCTCCGGACAGTTTCTGCTTGAAAAATAATTCTGTTCCGTATGCTTTACCTTTTGAATCTGAGTTCGCTAACTGATCACCTACAACAACGTAATTCGCATTCGCATTCGCCAATGAGATTCCATCATCAAGCAATAAAGGGTAATCAGAATAGTGCTTATAGAATAAACTAAGTCTACTCTGGAAATTACTATAGTTGCGATAACGCAAGCTGGTGCTGATCTGATCAGATTTTATATACTTCAATTGATCTCTGTTGACAAAAGCATCTGATTCAGAATAAGACAATACCACGTTTGATGGCAGTTGTGTATATCTTCCTACATTGATATTATAATCTAGCTTATCAGAGAGTATATGTTTAAGACCTATTCTTGGAGCAATCTGTTTGAATAGATTACGCATGGAAGCATTATAACCAGATGCATCCGCTCGCAATCCCATATCTAGAACCCAGTCTCTATCTGCTCCTATAATAAATTCGGTATTGTAGAATAAGCCGAATCTATTGAATCTCAAATCTGCTTCATAAGATTTAGTGATAATCGCATCTTCTGGATCAAGAGATGGGCTATGATTGTCCGTTCGAATATGCTCATTGGACCATTCAAGACCATACTCTATTTTTCTGCGTCCAAGAATAAATTTACGTTCGTATCTTGCTTTTGTAGCTGCTTCTATTGAATGATACTTCAACAGACGATCAGACTCTTCATAAGTATTGCCATAAAACTTATCAGCTTTATTGTTAAAGTAGTTTCTGCTTAAGACAAACTTGGAGTGTCCCTTTTCATGAAAGCGTTTTACCACAGCGCCTGTCGTAAATGACATTTGTTTCCCCTCTGGTATATAACCAATATTATATAATAAAGACGGAGATGGATCTGCATCTAGATTTAGCGTATACTTATCATAAACCCCTATAGCCAACAACTTAATCTCAGTCTTAGGATTTAGATTGATTTTCTGGGCGTAGTGTATATCACTGTAAAATGGAATAACAGGAATCCCTAATGCCTTTAGCATATGTTGAGAAAAAGATTCTCTTGCTGAGAAAACATAGGACGATTTTTTCCCCATACGCCCCTCAAGTACAAAGCCCCAATCTGTTGCCCCTAAGGTAAAGTTCCCACTAAATTTCTCTTTATTTCCCAACCGTGAGTTGACCTCTAAAACGGAACTCAATGCATTGGAGCGATTCAAAGGCATACCATCAGTAAATAATTCCGCTGATTCTAAGATCCGAGTATTTAGTATTCCATTAGGACCTCCTGCATTACCCTGAACTGCGAAATGCGTAATAGAAGGAATTTCTATATCATCCAAAAAGAACCTGTTTTCATTGGAAGCCCCGCCTCTTACGATCATGCTATATCCAAACGAAACTTTTGGACTTACCCCAGGAAGTGCTTTGACGTATTTAGATAAGTCCATAGTTGCCCCTGGTAATGAAACCACTTCAAAGGCACTGATCTTATCCGAGTAAATGGGAGATAGATTATTCTTGTCCCCTATGACTTTATATTCACTTAGAGCGGTCATTGAAGGACCTAAAGTGATATGCAGAAAATTTGGTTGCGCACTACTAACAGGTTTACTATACAGGACTTGTGTTTCGAATCCCAAGTAAGCCACTTGCAAATTGTAAAGACCAGCAACTAATTCTAAACTGAACTTCCCCAGTGAATCTGTAGTTGAACCTATATCTGAGCCTTGTACCAAAATCGTTGCGAATTCAATTGGTTCATTTGTCAGTTCATTTCTGACCTCCCCAATGATCAGACCAGTTTGAGCAGATAAGCTACTATATAAAAAAGTAAGAAGTATTAAAGTAAACCTCACGTTCTATGTTTTGAACAAAATTGAAAAAGTCAACTTGCTTTATAGTCATTGTTTTGCAAAATTCTACTATGGAATTAAAATAGAAAAATAATACTTCTGTTTAATCTGCTTCAATTTTGCACCATACTCAGGGTCAGTCGCATACCCACAATCCTCAACAATTCGAATCCAATCGTCAAAACTTGGATTGGTCATTTCCATCATATTTGCATAGCAGGCCTTGGAATAAACATGTTCCATGTAATCCAAAAAGCTCATAAGCGGGGAGCTATACCGTTTAAAACAGTCATAGGCCTCGACCATACCCTTTCCTTCCACATAATCCGAATGCCAAACACAATATGAAGGTCCTTCATTCAAAAGATTTTTAATCCCAAAAAAGTTATTAGCCTGCACGCTCAACTCACTACTCCCCCATCCTGTTTCCAAACCAGCTACACACAATAAAAAATCCTCTGGAATATTGTATTTGGACGACACTGCTTTTGCATATCGTACATTATCATTTAAAAAGATTAAGACATTTTCCGGAACTGACTTACTGAGATAGGCTTGATAATTCAAATTTGAATACTGCGCAGATAGTAAAAAGGAAAAACATAAAAATGTTAGTACAAGTGTTGATTTTAATAGATTGTTTGTCATCATGATTTTTTGATCAACTAAAAAAATATAGGCTTTAGATTATTGTTTTTAATGTTTTATAAGCAGTTTCTAAATCTACTCCAAAGGCAATAATTCCTTCTTCATGACCTGCCATAACGATAATTCCAGAATCACCTATTTGAGTAACTAAATTCAGGACTTCATAAGCCATATAAGGAGTTCCATAAGCAACATCCTCTGCAGTCGTAGGTAATTTAAATTTGTACTTATCCCATAAGTTCTTGTTATGGACGTGAATAACAGCTCCTATAGATTTACTTGCCTTATAGACAGCGGCATGTGTCATTGATTCTGAGGATGCAATAATCGGACCTACACAGCTCAACCAATTATTATCCACATTAATATCAGTAACCTTCGCAAAATGCTCTTTGCCTAATACAGCATAATTCCCGGTCTTTGATCCTGAAATATAAAAACGCTTCCAATCATTCAATCTCAAGGAAATATTGCCATAACCTATTCCATCAGGATAAGCCCCTATTAATTCTAAACTATATAATAACTGCCTGTATCTTATCAATTCATCCAGCCGTTCATCATCAAAAGCAACTTGCTTTTCCCAGTCCGAATTAAACTTGATATATCCTTCATCAATCATAGGCTTATTTTTTCAGGATAAAGCGCTAAAATCGCTGACTCATTTGCAGCACAAACACCACGCTCTGTGATTATGCCAGTCACATATTTTGAGGGTGTAACATCAAATCCATAGTTAAGTGCAGGACTCTCCGGTGGACAAATTAAAACGCTATTCATTTTACCTTCATTATCCAATCCTCCCATATATTTTACTTCATCAGACGAACGTTCCTCAATAGGTATCTCTTGGACACCATCACGTAAACTCCAATCAAATGAAGATTCTGGAAGTGCCGCATAAAAAGGTACGTTGTTATCATAAGCAGCTAATGCTTTAAGATATGTTCCTATTTTATTTGCTACATCTCCTGTTCTGGTCGTTCTGTCAGAACCAACAATAACAAGATCCACTCGTTGTTTTTGCATTAAAAGCCCACCCGTGTTATCTGCTATTATCGTATGAGGGATCCCCTCCTGCCCAAGTTCATATGCAGTTAATCTTGCACCTTGATTTCTAGGTCGGGTTTCATCCACCCAAACATGTACAGGAATACCACGCTTATGCGCTTCATAGATTGGAGCTGTTGCAGTTCCATAGTCAATAGTTGCAAACCAACCAGCGTTACAATGCGTCAATATATTTATTGGTTCCTGTTTGCTTGCATAGAGTTCTTCAATAATGGATACTCCATGCAATCCAATGTTATAGCAATGATCTTTGATCTCTTGACAAATAGATCTTGCTTCTTCCAATGCGACTTTAATTTTCTGCTTAGCATCAGTCTTTTTCCCTATTTGTAGAAGACATCTATCTATCAGATTGAATAAATCCACAGCAGTTGGTCGGGTTGCCTTTAATCGGTCAGCCGCCTTTGAAAGGTATGCATCAAAATCAGGACTTTTAAAAGCCTCCAAACAAGCTATGTAAATCCCGTAAGCCGCAGTTGCACCAATAAGTGGAGCCCCACGAACATGCATATCGCGAATGGCTGCCTCAAAATCACTGCTGCTCTTTAGATTTTCAATAACCAATTGGTGTGGAAGATGCCTTTGATCAATAACTTGAATTACAGATTCATTGAGTTCCCAAATGGTTTGGTAATGCTTACTTTTGATCTTCATTTCAATTATCGATTTCGTCCAATTGTTTAGTATAGAATTTTATTAGATCTAATGTACTTTTATCGGAATTATATACAGAGTACCACCCTTGAAACTCGTGAGGAGGATCTCCTATTAAATCATCTCCAGGAACCCAAATTGATTTTGGTGAAGATGGCCTTCCAACACCACCATAGGCCCAAAAATTACAACCCTGTAAAGCCTTGTTTTTCTGAACAGAACGGAGACAGGTATTAAAAATGAATTCATAATAATCATCCCTAAAAACGGTACTAGCTGCTGAAGAATGATCATTTAAATCACGCGATATTCCAAATTCTTCAAGTACAAGTGGTTTGTTCAGTTTCTTAGCTTGCTTTACATGTTCTCTTATGTATTTCTTCGCTTCCTTAAGTGCTTTTGGATAGGTCATTTCAGCACTTAGAGGATCGAACCAAGCCCAGTTTTGCACCCATAGATGAAAGGTACAATAATCAATATTTTCCAAATCATGGTCATTATAAAAGTCTAGTCCATTCGGAGTAGGTGTTGAAGTATTCCCCTCACTGCCAATAGAAACCAGGTGATTAGAATCTAATGATTTTATTAAAGCCGCTGTTTCAGATAGCCAACGCTTATAGGCTTTTTGATTGTTCATTCCTCTTGGCTCATTACAAAGTTGCCAGGACATTATGACTGGATCAGTTTTATAATAAACACCAGAAAGTGTATTTTTTCTTGTTAGCAAATACTCGAGATAAGCATTGAAAATTGTCTTTGCCTGTTCATTGGAATAAAAGGATGCAGTATATTTTGTGTAGGCTGGATAAGCAGAACCGTCATATGGTG
>OMKD01000186.1 GCA_900299495.1 Sphingobacteriales bacterium | reverse complement strand
GAGTCGATTTATAATAGCCGGTAGAGGATTTGATCCAGAGGCATTAATGCTGAATTATGGTCTATCCTCGGGTTTGCGATTAGGAAAGAAAGGGTATAACTCAACATTGATATTGGGCATACACTTGAACGTATTGAAACAGAATGAACACAAACAAATAAACATAGATAATTTGGATTTTATCGACAGAAGCCGATTCCAGCTGTTTGGCAGCAACTTTGACTTTTGGCCAGGAGTGAAGTTAGGATTCAGGTTCTGATTTAGCAATTAACATAAATGTAAACTTTACGGACTTTTGCCTGGAGCAAATCAGCCCTTGCTATGTCCAAAAATTAGACGATTATGAAAAAGATAGGTTTAATGCTTTTCATGGGTTTGATGACCCTAAATACTGTGCAGGCTCAGTTTTTTAGATATTCGGAGGATGACAAAACACTCTTCTCCAGATCAAACCGATTGGGTGTCTTTTTTTCAGTAAATGGTGATTACCAATTAGACGGAGGCCTTTATACGCTGGAGACTGGTTTGGCCTTGAATCTAGGTAATGGATTTATTGGAATCTATGGTGCTGCTGGAGATGATATAAGCTCTTTTGACCAGTTCGGTGATGTTGAATTTTTGAAGATTGCACACGGGGGCTTGTGGTTTGGATTTAGTCCATGGCAAGACAAATTGATTCACCCTTATGCGGATTTTAAAGTGGGTGTAGGAGAAGCTGATGTCTATTTTTTTGACCCATTCTATGGAGTAGATTCTAATGTTTTATTAGCGCTAAATGGAAACATTGGTGTGGAACTAAACCTAACCAAATGGATTCGATTGAATGCCTATTATGGTGGTCGAAATATTAAACCATTCTTTGAGCCACAGTTTCAGCCAGAATCCCTCTCTGGAAATGTGATAGGGCTGGGTCTAAAGATGGGTTTCTTTGGAAGAGATCGTTCGAAAAGATGGCATATGAGTAGCCACTCAAATACTTTTTAAACACAAAAACGAGATAGTATGAAATTAAACAAATTAATGTTAGGAGTCTGTTTGTTGCTAAGTGCAGCATCTTGCAGATTCGATGATGACAATATTTTTGGTTGCCGGCAGGCAAGTGGACCTATGATAGAAGATTCCTTCTTCATGGGAGAATTTGATGAGATCCGTACAAGCAGAGAGGAACGGGTGGTGATTACTGAAGGTCCTTTGTTTTCTGTTGTTGTTGAAGCGCCTTCTAGTATAATGGAGGTTGTTGACCTTGATAATAAAAATGGCAGACTGATTTTAAACTACGATCAGTGTGTTGCAGATAGTGAGACTGTTACGTTGTTTGTAACTATGCCAAGTGTACGCTGTATTGATGTTCGCGGAAATGCCGAAGTGGTTTCCACTAACGTGCTAACAGGAAATAAACTTCGAGTAGAAGCATCCGGTAACTCCTTTGTTGATTTGGGTTTGGATTATAATGACCTGGATCTGCGAATCAGTGGATCTTCAGAGGCTTTCTTGGAAGGTGTTAGTGAAGAACTGGATGCCAGAATATCTGGAAGTGGAAGTGTGGAGGCCTTTGGATTGGTAACTGAATTTACAGATGTGAATGTTAGTGGAAATGGTGAGCTTTTTATCACTGTGCTGGAATTCCTTGATGTTCAAATTAGTGGTAACGGTGCCGTATTTTTTAAAGGTTTTCCTGCCGTTGATGCCGATATCTCTGGTTCCGGTAGTTTGATTGATGCGAACTAGTTTGTAATAACTTATCAGTGATAAAGAGACTAAAGGTATATGCAATATGTGTATACCTTTTTTACTTTTTACTCAATTATTTAACCGGTTTATATGTCTTGTGTTTGCTTTTTTTATCTGGATTTATTTTGCAATTAATAAATAGAAATAAGCCTAATGGCTTAGGAATAAGTAAGAAAGGAAAAATATTATTATTTTGTAGTGCTTTTATTTATGAAAGCACTAATAGCAAGTTTTGGTGGCTTATACCGGTATACTATCGATAGAGCTACTGAAAAAAAATGGAACAGCTTCTTGAATTTTCAAGAGGCTGTTTTTGTTTTTAGGACATACCCGTACATAGAATGTTTATAATTATGTTTCTAAGGACCTTATTTTTTAGTGCTGTTTTGTGTTTTGTTTTTTCTTGTGGACCATCGTCTTCTGAGATTGATGAATTATTAAAGGAGGCAAATAGTCTTATCGCAAAAGAATCTTATCAAGAAGCAGTTAATCTATTAATGGATGTTTCCGTTCAGTCCTACAAGGCGGATAGCATAAACTATCTAATCGGTCTTTCCTATTTTGAAATAGGCTATAATAAAGTTGAAGAAAAAGGATTAGAGGAAGAGTATGAATATTATTGGTGTCTGGGCTATTTGGAAGATTGTATAGCATTGAATCCAGATTTTTTTGATGCTTATATCTCAAAATATAACGTCTTACATAATCTAGGTCGACATACCGAGAACATAGAGTTTGTTGAAAAAACACAAAAACACTTCAAGGATAGTATTCATCTGATAGAATTGAAGGCAATTACAAAATATGGCCTCGGCGATTATGTAGGCAGTAATATTCTATTGGATAGTTTTCTGACTTATGAAAATCTGGATACAACAGATTTAGTATCTATTTATCGGTTTAAAGGGAATAATTACTTGGGAATTGGGGCCCATAGCTCAGCTATCGAAGCATTTACTGTGGCGATTGATTTAGATCCTGAAACTTCCAATGGACTCTTGTTTCACGAACGGGCTATTGCCTATCGGAAATCCTATCGTAAAAAGGAAGCTTGTACAGATTATCGTCAAGCTTTTGATCTGGGTGTTTATAAGGTGAGTAAGCACTTAAAGGATTATTGCAACTAATGGTAAAGGTGTAATTGTTGATTGATTTAGGAAGTAATCTTGTTAACTGTTTGATTAGCAGTTTTATAAGTATTAGCTTCTGATAATTTATATACTAACTAAAAATTAAGTAATGAGAATTTTACCATTTTTAACAATCCTGCTTCTTGTTTCGTGTAACCAAGCAGCACCTACTGATCAAGCAGCTGATGCAACGCCAACTGTGATTGGCTACGAGATGAATGATGCTAATGAATCTGTTGATATCATTGCAGGTGATATGGCTTCTACGGAAGTTGTGAAAGCATTCTTTGGTGCTTACAATAATGCAGATTTAGAGACTGTAAAGACCATGGAGCACGAAGATGTTATGTATTATACTCCATCAGGTGCAGTTATCGAAGGAAGAGATGCGCATTTGGAGATGGCAAAGGAATTTTTGGCTGCCAATGAAAATCCACAATGGAAAATTAAGTGGTCTATGTCCGGGAATGTGAATTTTGAATCTAAGGATGTGGAGAATTGGGTAACGTCTGGTGTTGAAATGTCTTTTGGACCAGATTCCGCCCGAACTACGGTAAACCGAGTAGTAGATTTGATGATCGTAGATGGGATGGTGAAAAAGGGGTATGTCTATCAGCGAACGCTTGCTGAATCAGAGAAGAAATAATACGCAATAATAAAAAAGGCCTTGTTTTTACAAGGTCTTTTTTTGTTAAATTACAATTATATGAAGGGCTTAGGTCTATTGACTTGAACATTAAATTGAATTTCTTATGCATACTTATATTCAAAAATCAATCCTACTTTTCTTTTTGGTCACTGTTGTTTCCACAAGGGGCATAATCGCGCAAACAACACTTATTCCTGATGCAAATTTTGAACAGGCACTTATTGATCTGGGATATGATTCCGGTATGGTGGATGGAAGTGTGCTGACAGCAAATATATCAGGAATTACAACACTGAATATATTTGGTGAAGCGATTGAAGATTTAACTGGAATTGAAGATTTTGAAAGCCTAATCAATTTGAGGGTTAATAACTGCTTGTTGACCTCATTAGACTTATCTAACAATCTAGCACTTGAAGAAGTAAAGGTTTACAAGAATCAAATAAGTAATATCGATTTATCCAATAATCTTGCCTTAGAAACATTATCCATCTACGAAAATCAATTATCAGATATTGATCTATCTAATAATTTAAATCTGAAAGATTTAAAAATTAGGTATAATCAATTAAGCTCAATCGACCTTTCTTCTAATACGGAGCTTGTTGACCTAGATATTAGTCATAATGAATTAAATCAACTTGATGTAAGCAATAATACCAAGTTGAAGATACTTTATTGTAGGGCAAACAATTTAACAGATTTAGATTTTACTTCAAATGTGGTTATAGAGCGAATTCTTGCGTCGGAGAACAACCTGTTAAATATAGAGGTCTCAACTAATATTGTATTGAAAGATCTTTGGTTACATGATAATAGTATTAGTGAAATTGATGTATCCAATAATTTAAGTTTAGAAACACTATATCTAGATAATAATGATATAGGATCCATTGATTTAAGCAATAATCTCTTTCTACAGGATTTAAGAGTTCCAGGGAATAACCTCATTGAAATTTCAGTAATAGACAATCCTGCTTTATTGCGATTATATTGCCAAGATAATGCTATTGAAACGGTAGATGTTTCAGCAAACGCAAATCTTGAAGCATTAAGGTGTGGAGGAAATCTATTTACTGAAATTGATTTAAGTAATAACCCCTTATTGATATTTTTTTATATACAAAACAGCCAATTATATAGTTTAGACCTGAGCACAAATCCTAATTTAGCCTATATAAATCTAATTGGTAATCCATGGCTTAGTTGTTTGGATATTCGTAATGGGACAAATGAATTACTTGAATACTTTTTCACCACCGATTGTCCTTATTTGTCTTGTATTGATGTAGACGATCCAGTCTATTCAGGTAATAATTGGACTTCCATAGATCCACAGCAGGGTTTTGAAGAGGAGTGTAATTGTATACCGGTTGGAGTTTCAGAAAAATCATTTGAGGGTCAATTGTCAGTTTATCCTAATCCAACATCTGGGTGTATGGCTATTGAATTCGATCAGCCAAGTAAAGGTATATTGAAAGTCTATGACCCAGCAGGCAGGCTTATACAATCTATACAAGTAGATGAAAGTGACCGTTTGAATTATGAATTGGATGGTATGCCTGGTATTTATCTAATGGAATTCTTGAGTGAAACAGGAGCGGCCTTTGTGAGGAAGGTTTTGAAAGTGGATTAATAGACTTCGTTGCTCAAAATGAATATTCAAAATGCCTTGTCATATCGGATTAAACGCTCGATAATGACAAGGCATTTTTAGTTGAATAATTTTTATTTAAAATTTAATAAATTATATTTATTCATATGCTTTGTTTGTAAGTAATTACTTGTATTTAACCCTCTACTCATTAATAAAAAAGCTTTATGAAAAATACGATCTACTTGTTTTTATTGATCACTTCTTTTGGTTTTGCACAGACACCAATTACCGACGACAATTTTTACGATGCAATTACTATTTGTTTATCTACGCATCCCATAGATGGGCTTTGTATCAAAAGTGAATATGGTACTATGCCAGAATGGGATGTGAGTAATGTGACGATTATGAAAAATGCCTTTAGTGATAGACCAGATTTTAATGCAGACATAGAATCTTGGGATGTAAGTAGTGTGACGGATATGAAAGGTATGTTCGAAGGTGCCGAATCCTTTAACCAAGACATAGGTTCTTGGGATGTGAGTAGTGTAAATGATATGTCATGGATGTTTGCGTCTGCCTCTGCTTTTAATCAGAATATAGGATCTTGGGATGTGAGTAGTGTGGGAAATATGTCATGGATGTTTAAAGGAACGATCGATAGCGCATCTTCTTTTAATCAAGATATAGGCATGTGGGATGTAAGTAGTGTGACGGATATGTCATTTATGTTCGATCATAACACTGCTTTTAATCAAGACATAGGTGCTTGGGATGTAAGTAGTGTGG
>OMKD01000185.1 GCA_900299495.1 Sphingobacteriales bacterium | reverse complement strand
ATCCCATCCGTGCACTGGATCATTAGGTTGGAAATTATATTGTGTAAAGACCTTTTCACCCCAACGATCAAAAACTTCAAAGGACTGAATCTCTTTGATGTTTCTTGTATTTGCATAAATCATAAAGATGTCATTTGCACTATCTATATTTGGAGAGAAGATATTTGGAATAAACAAGTCAACAGATTTATCAACCAGGACATTTACAAATGCACGTTCAGAACAACCGTTGTTTGTTACTACCGTTAGTTCATATAAAGATGGATCCTGAATGGTCACAAATGGATCTAGACAATCTGTACAGCTCAGGCCTTCAGATGGATACCAAGAAATAGATTCCAATAAATCCATAGAATAACTAACATTTGCAATAATCTGAGCGTTCTCACCTTCAAGGTACTGTATCGTTGGCGTTAATTCTATATCCAATACAGGCGGATCTGTGATGACTGCCAGCTGAGTTTCTGTTTCACATCCATTAGCATCCTGAACTAATACAGTGTATTCTCCTGGTGCCAAGAACGAATATTCAAAATCATAGGTGAAATTATTTCCATTGTCGATAGAGTACAAATAGGGTGCAGTACCGCCTTCGACATTGGTGAATTGTAAGGTTCCAAATGAACCTGCACATGGAGGATTACTGGTTTCTAAGTCAAGAATGTTTGGAACATTTTCCGTAATCTCAATTAGATCAACTCCCTCGCATCCATTTGATAGATTCAATACAGTAAAAGTATAAGTCCCTTCTTGGTCAATGGCAGGGCTAGTTGTATTAGAACCTGAAAGTATATTCCCATCAGTAGTGGTCCAATTGTATTGCAGGTTAGATGTAGACGCATTTACTGTTCCACTTAGTGTACTGAAGTCTTCAAAACATGGTAGCAAGAAATCTTCACCAGCATCCACTGTAGGATATTCATAGTCGTCTACTACATCTATGGTGTCAATACTAACACAACCATTGATTGTGTCTTCAATGGATAAGATGTATTGTCCTGCAATATTTACTGTTGGGTTAAGTACATCTGTATCCGAAACAAAACTACCGTTATTGGTTATCCAGATAAATTCATATTGTGGTTGCATAGCAGTAACAGTTGCATCCACCTCAACCTCTTCAGTGTCACAATCCAGTACCTCCGGAATTAGAGTAACGATAAGTGGGAACTCTTGATTTGCCTGAATAATAGTATTTGAAGTATCCTTACATTCATTTAATAAGTCAGTTACTACCATAACGTAATTACCTGCAGAATTTACTAAAGGATTTTCAGTATTCGAACCGGCTAATATTTCGCCATTATTGGTATACCATTGGATATTGGTCTGTCCGCTATTGGTGAATGCAGAACCTGCTATATTGATCGTCTGAAAATCACAGGTAATTAATCCTCCGGGACCTGCATCTGCAACTGGTTTAACAATATTCTGATAAACAGGAACGTCTTCAATTGTACTGCAACCATTGATAAGATTAGTCAATTCAAGCGAGTAAAGCCCTGGACTACTAACCTCTGGGTTTATAATATCTGTTGCCGAGATAATTGTTCCATTCAAGGTATTCCAGTTATAACTTACAGAAGTATTTACATTGGATTGAACAGCTACGGATACAGCGAGAACTCCGCAGGTCAGTGTATCTGACTGTAAGGCCGCAAGTATTGGCGCAACAGTATCTCTTGCTATGCTTACGTTATCTGTATTCGTACACCCATTGATTGTGTTGGTTACCGTAAGTTCATACGTTCCATCTGAATCTATAGTGGGACTTAATGAATTTGAATTTATTATTGGGTAACCATCAACACTAATCCAGCTATACTCAAAGTTAGTTCCAGTACTTGATCCAATTCCATTTAAGTCTATAGTTGTCGAATAGCAATCGAGTGTATCTAAGGCACCTGCCTCTGCGTCTGGATAAACGATATCCTGAGAAACAGTAATATCTGCAGTATTCGAACATTCATTCATTGAGTTGAAAACGGTAACCGTGTAAGTCCCAGGTTCATCAATAACAGGGTTGATGATATTTGTTGGTCCTACAATAGAACCATTGGTTGTGCTCCAGTTATACTCATAAATTGATCCTGAGGAGGAGCCAGAGGCATCGAGCTGTTGATTAAGTACCACACAATTTAAAACTTGAGCAGTACCTGCATCTGCTCCTGGAATCAATATGTCCTGAATAACTTGGGTGTTAATTGATGTTGAACAGCCATTGTAGGTATTCAATACTTCAAAAGTATAGGATCCAGGTAAACTAGCTGAAATTGTTGGTGAACTTGTTGTGGAGGTTATGTTTCCATTAGTTGTATTCCATGTGTATATATAAGTCCCGAGTGAATCTATTCCAGCATCTCCAAAAACATCAATTTCCAATACCCCACAGGTTAGTGTATCCGGAATGGCAATTGACAATGGTGGCTCAATAAGATTCTGTGTAACTACTATATCCACATCTGATTTACAATTATTATCCGTATTCTCCACAGTTAAGGTATAAGTACCTTGTTCATTAACCACAGGCGTCAAACCATTGCTACCTGAAAGGATATTACCGTTTAATGTGGTCCAAAGATATATATAGTTTGACCCTGTAGAACTTGAAGTTCCATCAATTTGCAACTCCAGACTGTCACAGCTTAAGAAGGAATTTACTTGCGCTAGCGCATCAGGGAATTCAACATTTTGTCCTACTGAAAAATCAATTGATTCTCCACAGCCATTAATGTCATTTTGAACGTAAAGGGTATACACAGATGCACCACTTACAATAGGATTTAAGGTAAATATATTATTATCCAATGAGCCCAAAGAATCTGTTGTCCAATTGAATGAATATGGATCACCTTGTGTATCTACAGTTGCTTCGAGCGTGACGTTTGGATTGTCACAAGTAATTGTATCAGGTGAAACTCCAGAAACCTGAGGGTAATCCAAGTCTTCAATAATTCCGATGCTTGCGTTGGTTAGACAACCGTTGATTGTATTCGTGATTGTAAAATCATAGGTTCCCTCACTGGAAACATCAATAATTAAATCAGATTGCCCACTATTAAATATACCACCATTAGGACTCGCCCAGTTTACGGTATAATCTGATCCCACAGCACCAATAGAAGCTTCTACTGGTACAATTGTATTGATACAATTGATTATTCCAGGTGTAAGTAGATTTACCAAAGGTTGGATGGTATCTGGTTCTATATTTAAAACGGATTCCGTCTCACAATTATTAACCGTATCGGTTAGGACCAATGCATAAGATCCAGGACTATTAATGACAGGAGTAAGTGTTGTAGCACCAGACTCAATCTGTCCATCAGTTGTATACCATTCGAAAATAATATCATTACTCTGCGAGGAGCCAGAAGCATCAATTATTAAAGAACTAGTTACACAGTCAAGTGTATCTGTGACAAAAAGGTCTATAACGGGTACATTATCGTCTTTTGTGACTAGAATAGAATCTATAGCCGCACAACCATTTATAGTGTCCTGTGTATAGAGATAATAAGTATCAGGTTGAATAGCTACTGCGTTTAAAGTCCCTTGGCCAGTCGATATTGATCCCGTTCCGAAGAATTGCCATTCATAGATAAAGTTCTGCGTGTTACCACTTGCGGTACCACTCAATGAAACAGATAAATCTGTACAATTTATTTCGCCTCCAGGTCCAGTACTAATCTGTGGGGAATCAAAATCTTCAAGAACAAAAACTTCATCTACATCTTTACATCCATTAAGGGTATCTGTAACCGTTAGGATAAAGTCTCCTCCAGATGATACCTCAATAATACTGTTGGTTGTTGAACCCACAATAGACCCATTAGGCGAGGTCCAGTTGTAAATAATGGAGTGTCCT
>OMKD01000184.1 GCA_900299495.1 Sphingobacteriales bacterium | reverse complement strand
TTTTTTAAGATTGTCACACAGGGGGAGTGGCAATCTTTTTTTTGCCCAAACACCAGCAAAATCAAGTTAATCACATATACATTAAAACTTTCTTAAACTAAAAACAGCCCTAAAAAAGGGGCAACACAAACACTTAAACCATTGAAAAACAACACACCTCAGGTAGTTTATACTAACCAACCGAAGGGGTAAATCAAACAAAATGACTTTTTATACATATTAAAATACCCCCATATTACATATAGATAATGATAAGAGATTAAAGATATTAACAAGTAGAACAGTTGCTTTTTTTTAAGATTGTCACACAGGGGGAGTGACAATCTTTTTTTTTGGGCAAAAAATAGCCTCCTGAAAAACTTCGGAGGCTCAAACAATTATCCTGGTACAAATAAATGATTTGCTACTTTAATCAATGTACTCGAATAAAAGGCCAAAACACCCCGTTTTTCGATACATTCTCTTCTCTAATATATCAACACTCACATCTTATTAATACAACAAATAAAAAAAGTTACATATTTCTCTCAAAAAAAAGTCATAAGAATTAATTTTGCTCCTTTAAAAGTCAATTTGCTTTATCTTTGCGAGTATGAAGAATATAAGAAACTTTTGTGTAATTGCCCATATCGATCATGGTAAGAGTACCTTATCAGATAGATTATTAGAATTTACACAAACCATATCAGAGCGTGAAATGAAAAATCAGGCTCTGGATGATATGGATTTAGAAAGAGAAAGAGGGATTACAATTAAAAGTAAAGCGATTCAGCTTAACTATAACCACCTAAATGGTGAAGAATATACATTCAACCTTATTGATACCCCTGGACACGTAGATTTCTCCTACGAAGTTTCCCGATCGATTGCAGCATGTGAAGGTGCTCTACTTCTTGTTGACGCCTCTCAGGGTATTCAAGCACAAACTATTTCCAATCTTTACCTTGCTATTGATAATGACCTCGAAATCATACCAATCTTAAACAAGGTTGATATGGAAAGTGCGATGATTGAGGAAGTATCCGACCAGATCATAGATCTGATTGGCTGTGAAAGAGAAGAAATAATTCATGCTAGTGGTAAGACTGGAATCGGTATTCAAGATATCATGACAGCGATTGTTGATCGTGTTCCTGCGCCTAAAGGTAATCCAGACGCTCCTCTTCAAGCATTAATTTTCGATTCTGTTTTTAATCCTTACAGAGGAGTTATCGCCTATTTCCGAATCCTAAATGGTAAAATGAACAAGGGCGATAAGATTCATTTTATTAATACAGATAAAAGTTATGGTGCTGAAGATGTTGGGGTACTTGGTATGGATCTTATACCAAAGAAGTCGATATCAGCAGGTAATGTTGGATATGTTGTTTCAGGAATTAAGAATTCTGTTGAGATTAAGGTTGGTGATACTATCACAACTGTGAATAATAAAGCAGAAGGCATTCAAGGGTTTGAGGATGTAAAACCTATGGTATTTGCAGGTATTTTCCCTATAGACAATGATGATTTCGAAAATTTAAGAGAGAGTTTGGAGAAACTTCAATTAAATGATGCATCATTGACTTTTGAACCAGAAACTTCAGCAGCACTTGGTTTCGGTTTCCGTTGTGGCTTCCTTGGAATGCTTCACCTTGAAATCATTCAGGAAAGACTATCTCGTGAGTTTGATATGGAAGTAATTACTACCGTTCCAAACGTTAGTTATTATGCAAATCTAATCAAAGGAGAACGTATTCTTGTTAATACACCTTCAGATCTTCCTGAAACTACCCTTCTTAAAAGTGTTGAAGAGCCATATATCGTTGCTCAAATCATTACAAAGCCAGACTACATCGGTGCCATCATGAACCTTTGTATGGAAAAAAGAGGGATTCTTAAGAAGCAAACATATCTTACGCAAGAACGTGTAGAGCTTACTTTCGATATGCCACTTGCTGAGATTGTATTCGATTTTTATGATAACCTGAAATCAATAACAAGAGGATATGCCTCTTTCGATTACCACCCAATAGAATATCGCGAATCAAATCTTGTTCGTTTAGATATACTACTAAATGGTGATGCCGTGGATGCACTTTCAGCGCTTGTTCACAGAGATAAATCGGCAGCCTTTGGCCGAAGAATCTGCAAGCGCCTTAAGGAGCTTTTGCCAAGACAGCAATTTATGATTGCAATACAAGCAGCTATTGGTGCTAAGATTATTGCAAGAGAAACTATATCTGCACTAAGAAAAGATGTAACCGCCAAATGTTATGGTGGTGATATCACCCGTAAGCGTAAACTATTAGAGAAGCAGAAAAAAGGTAAAAAGAAAATGCGCCAGATTGGTAACGTAGAGGTTCCACAAAAAGCATTTATTCAAGTATTAAAACTTGAGTAACAAAAAAAAGGAGTGTAGTTGCACTCCTTTTTTTATTTACTTTAAATAATCAGAAATACTAAAAAAGCCGCTTTAACAACTACAGTCAAAGCGGCTTTTCTGATTATTTATTAATCAATCTCACCAGTTGCACCTGGTCGGATAATACTACTTTTAGGAAATAAACCCCAGCAGCCTCTGCTGATAAATCCAATTGCTCTGTATAATCCGTCGAACCGGTAACAAGCTTTTGAGAAATTTGCTTACCCGTAAGATCTAATAATTCAATCTGCATTTCATCCGATGATCTCAAATCTGATACTTCTAAATAGAATAATCCGTTTGATGGATTTGGATACACCTCTAAGGAGAAATCATAAACGATATCATGGACAGATACATCAATATCCACAACGAAAGGACCAAAGTCTTGAGTACAATCATTAGCATCTGTAACAACTAAATCATATGAACCAGGTCCTACATTTTGAAGATTTTCTTCAGTAGAAACAAGTTCATTATCTAGATACCATGCATATGTATAAGGCTCTACTCCCCCACCCGTATTCACAGTAACAGAACCTGTAGGCTCACTACTACTGGATGTTTGAATATCTTCAAGTTCTACATCTATTACTGTAGGCTCTTCAATTACATATTCATTTTCAAGAGCACAACCATTATCGTCTAGAATATTCAGAGTATATACACCTGGACCAAGATCTGAGATCACATCAGTAACCTCTCCATTTGACCACTCCAATTCATAAGGATAAACTCCCCCATCTATCAATACAGATATTGATCCATTATTTTCTCCAAAGCAAACTACATCGTTCACATCTCCTTGAGACACAATTGGCTCAGGACTTGTCAATTCAAAATCATATTGGTTTGAACAGCCATTTTCATCAGTGATTGTCAAACTGTATAGGCCAGCTTCCAAGTCATAAACAACCCAATCTGTACTACCCGTGCTCCAAACTGGCGTTAGAATACCTGTGCCTCCAGATCCTTCCATAAGAATAAATCCATCCTGATCTCCAGCACATAAAAGACCACCAGCATCAATAGCTTCACCTAACACTTCTGAAGGCTCACTTATCTCGATCGTGGCCTCAGCAGGACAATTATCTACATCAATAACTAATACATTATAAGTCCCAGGCTCTAAACCACTAATTGAAAGTTCTGTTTCTCCATTAGACCATTCAACGGATAAAACCTCTCCACCGTCAAAATCTACTGTTGCAGTACCGTCATTCATGCCATAACAGCTAATATCAGTACCTAAAACATCTGCAGAGACATTACATCCAAATGCATTTACATCTACACTAACCTCATTAGTACAGCCATTTTCATCTGTAACAACAACTGTGTATTCTCCTGGCTCAAGGTTAGACACTTCTGGAGAAGTTTCACCATTAGACCATAGATAAGTATATGTACCCGTTCCACCGCTAACGAGAACCTCTACGGTACCATCATTCGCATCAGCACTGGTCTCATCCGTTGCTATTCCTACCAAAAGTAACTCCTCTGGAGCAGTTATTTCAACAAGCACTTCAGCTGTACAATCATTGCCATCCGTAACCATCACCGTGTAAACGCCTGCAGCCAGATTTGAATTAGTAGCATCTGTAGACCCATCTGGCCATAAGTACTCAAATTCTCCATCTCCACCATTTGCAGCAACAGTAGCAGAACCATCATTGGAATCATGACAGAGTGCTGCTTGTGAATCTAAAACAGCAATCCCAACTGGTAATGCTCCTTCAATCACAAAACTTTCAATCGAAACACAGTCATTCGATGTATTCATTAGTGTCAAGTTGTACGTTCCAGGCTCATTTACTGTCAATATTTCTGTAGTGCTAATAACAATACCATCTAAATCAGTCCAAAGAAATTCTAGATCTCCATCTGCAGTACTTGCACTTGCATCTATAGTTACTTCAGAATTATCACAACTTAACTCACCTTCAATGGTCGTAGCTATAGCAGGGGCTGTAATGTTTTCTGAAACAAGCACCTCATCAGAAGAACTACATCCATTAGTTGTATTCGTAGTTGTAATAATATAAGTTCCTGCTGATCCCACTTCCGGATTAGCTGTATTAGCTCCACCTATAATATCTCCATTAACTGTTGTCCAAGCGTAAGTAATATTAGCTCCAGTATCAGAACCACTACCATCCAGAAATACTGAACTTGTAGAACAGATAAATTCTGCAGAAGGACCTGCATCAGAAGCTGGTATACTAGTATCCTCTGTTACTACAACGACTTCAGTAGAACTACATCCATTTACATTATTAGAAATGGTCAACTCATATGAACCTGCCGCATCTACCAAAGGATTTAACGTTGTCCCACCCGAAACTATATTACCATTCGTTGTTGTCCACAAATAAGAATAGTCTGTGCCAGTATCGGAAGCTGAACCATCCAATATAATACTTGAGTTATTACAATCAATCTGTGAAGCTGGCGCAATATTTACAATCGGCAAAACAGCATCTGTTAATACCGCTACATCTAAAGTTGATGCGCAACCATTCACAATATTTAATACAGTAAGTACATATGTACCTGCTTGATCTACTATAGGAGTAGGAGTTGTTTCACCTGAAACGATATTTCCATTCGCAGTAGTCCACAAATAAGAGAATTCTGATCCAGCGTCAGAATCTGAACCATCCAATACTACTGATGTATTAATACAATCAATAATTGGAGCAGTTGCAACTGCTACAACTGGAAAATTAAAATTACCTATAACATCAGTAGCAGAAGTCACAATACATCCATTGTCATTATTTATAACCTCTAATGTGTAGGTACCTTCAGCATCTACGTCTATCTCTAGTGCTGTCGGATCAGAAATAATATTACCATCTACAGTTGTCCACTGATAAGAGATATTTGCCCCTTGAGAAGCAGTACCAACTAATGTCAGAACATTATTAATACAATCAATACTACCTCCAGTACCTGCATCTGCAGTTGGCAAGGAAACATTTTCTGCTACAACGACAGATGTTGTACCAACACAAGCGTTGGTTGTATTAAAGACTTCTAAAAAATATGTTCCCGCAGCATCCACAGTTGGAGTCAATGTTGTTGCCCCTGAAACTATATTTCCATCTGTTGTCGTCCAAGTATAAGAAAATTCAGGTCCAGAACTTGATGCTGTTCCATCCAAATCAATTGATGTATTAGTACAATCTATACTTTGAGGAGCTGCAACTACAGCTTCTGGAGCAGGATTTTCAGGAACAATATAGGAATCCTCGAATGTACAACCCAATAAATCAGTAACGGTAACATCATAAGTTCCAGCTGAAATTCCATTCAATATAGGATTAGACGTTTGCCCATTTCCAAAGTCATACAAGTATGGCAATGTTCCACCGGAAACACTTACAAATAGGAATCCATCAGAATTTCCACAATTTTCTGGCTGAATATTTGCAGCAGCAGAAACCTGTGTAGGCTGAGACACAATTACTGTTGTTGAACCCACACATCCTTCTGAATCTGTTGCTGTAACTGTATATGCTCCCGCAGAAATATTATTTATTGTTGCTCCTGTATCTCCATTTGACCATAAATAGGAGAAACCAGCATTTCCACCTGCAGCATTAACTGAGGCCGAACCATCAGAACCACCATTACAACTCACAGATTGTATAGCTATTGTATTTACAGTAACTGGAGCAGGTGTTGAAACAAAAATATTATCAACAATAACTTGTCTATTGAATAGATCGGTAATAGTCACAGCGTAATTACCTGAAACAAGATTATCAATATCCTCTGTATTATCTCCCGTATTCCACGAATAATCCACACTGCCATACCCTCCAGATGATGTCAAATCTATACTACCATCACTATCACCAAAACAAGTAACATCTTCTGAAACAACAGAACCCTCCAAACCACAGCTTTCAAGTCTGTTCAACCAACCACTTATAGAGGTTTGTCCAACTTCATAAATCTTTCTATCAGAACAAACCGCATATAGGGTAGGGAAGAAACTAATTTGATAAGCACTATTCAAACTACCATTACCATCATCAATAATTGGATAAGGAGTTCCGGTAACCCAATCACCCTGTGTATTACCCGTACCGTATAGGGCTGATACAGGAGTAGATGGATCAGCTTCTATAAATAGAACCATTATCTCATCCGATCCAGGAGGACCATATGTATTATAAATATCTTTTAAAACGTTTGATTGATGGTAGTTCCAACAAGGTGGACACCAAGTTGCTGAAAAGTCTAGAATAACCATTTTCCCATCATCCAAATAATCATAAAGGGTATGAGAAACACCATTAATATCGTTGACTGTAAAATCGGGGGCTATTGCATTATCATTTAATGGCATAACTGAATTTGCCATAGATACAGAAGCACTGATTGCAAAAACCAGTATCAACAGAGATGTAAAAATTTGTTTCATAGAATTTGACTTAATAAAATTCGGCATTAATTTTCTTAAACCAAATATAATAAATCAAAAGCTTATAGCACGATTTTTACACAAACTTGAAACTAAATAGTCAAAAAATATAAACACTGTTTATCAAAAATTTCAATTTTATTTGATTCAGGAAAGATCAAAATAATCATCAATCCCTATCCAAATCTTCAAATTTAGAATTCATAGACTTGTATTCAGGAATCATTAGTTTAAGTTGCTTAACCAATTTTTGATTATCCTGCCCTTCAAATAAATCCAACAAAGAAATGACTGATTTTAACACCCAATCAAACTCCATAGAACGAACCTTGGCAATCATAATTTTTTTGTGATGGGTAGGCAAATTATGTTCCTCATTTGCTAGTAATTCTTCATAAAGTTTTTCACCCGGTCTCAGTCCAGAAAAAACAATTTCTACATCTCTACCTTCCTGAAGTCCTGAAAGTGAAATCATCTTTTTAGCCAAATCATAAATCTTTACAGACTCCCCCATGTCAAATACAAAAATCTCGCCCCCTTTACCCATGGCTCCAGCTTCCAAAACCAACTGACATGCCTCAGGTATTGTCATAAAAAAACGCGTCATCTCTGGATGTGTAACGGTTACAGGTCCTCCTTCCGCAATTTGCTTTCTAAACAGCGGAATGACCGAACCATTGGATCCTAAAACATTTCCAAATCGGGTGGTGACATATTTACATGCCTGCCCATCTTGAGCCAATTTATCATTTAGTGCTTGAATATATATTTCCCCAATACGCTTGGATGCACCCATTATACTTGAAGGATTCACAGCTTTATCAGTACTGATATATACCATTTTGGAAACCTTATGTTCTCCACATAGATCAGCGATATTTTGTGTTCCTAAGACATTTGTCAATATAGCCTCTGACGGATTTTGCTCCATCAAGGGGACATGCTTATACGCTGCTGCGTGAAAAACAACATTTGGCTTAAAGGCTGAAAATGCATTTGACATCCTTGATCTGTTCCTCACATCCCCTATTACTGTTTCAAATTCGACAGAGCTTTTAAGCTGATTAAGTTCGTTATTCAATTCATATAAAGGAGTCTCTCCCTGATCAACCAAAATCAACTTTCTCAAATTGAACTTCAACACCTGTCGCGCTATCTCTGACCCAATAGAACCTGCTGCACCTGTGATCAAAACAACTTTTCCATCTAGTTCTTCAGAAATCTTATCGGTGCTTAAATGGATTTCCTTACGCTCCAAAAGGTCTTCAATTCTTATCTGGCGGATCTGCTTAAAATCCAGCTCTCCCTTACTCCATTCTTTGAATGGAGGAGCACTTAGAATTTTTACTTTATAACTGAGGCAAATATCAACTACCTTTTCTCTGGTTTTATTTTCTATAGCTCCATCGGCAAATACCAGTGTATCAATTTGTGCTGTAACCAATAATCGCTCAAGCTTACTTGTACTGTAGATATCTAAGCCACCAAGTCTTTGCTTTACAAAATTACCGACTGGATCTATAAAGCACTTTACAGAATACCTTCCTCTTCCTGATGACTCCAGAACATTCTTAACCGTAAGTCCTGCTTGCCCAACACCAAAGATAAGTACATTTGTCGCCTGCTCCCCTCTGGCAAAATTCTTCATATACAAGACCTTGACGAAACCTCGATAAGAGACCAAAAGAAAAATGCTAAGAAAGAATTCAATTAAGATTATTGAATAAGGAAGTAAGAAGGCATCCTTGTCGCCATAACCAAAAGAATTGAAACCCAAAATGATTATTGTGGGAAAAAGTAAAGCCAAAAACAAACGCCTAGCATCCTCAATACTGGTATGAAACACTACACCTGCATAGGTCCTAAACAAAAAGAAAAAAGTAATCCGAAGACTAAATAATAAGAATATACCTGGTCGAAAATACCTGTAATTATCATCCGGATAGATCTCGAAGTCAAAACGCAACAAATGAGCACCCGCAAAGGCAAGTGCCACAAGCAGTAAATCAAGAGTCAATATTATCCAGCGCGAAATATTCAAAACAATCTATTTAGTCTATTAGAAATCCAACAGCTTTATCCAAAGAAATATCACCACATTTAAAATGATGCTCCGGACAAGCTTTTTTTCCATGTAAGCCACAAGGTTTACAGGAAGGTTTGATATCTGCTTCCAAAACTAACGATTTTTCAGATAATGGTGTAAAACCAAAGTTCGGGCTTGTTGAACAAAAGAATGCAAGTTGAGGTGCGTTGACTGCTGAACACAGATGTAATGGAGCAGAATCATTCACATAATTCATCTTTGCCATTTTCATAAGGGCTGCTGATTCTAACAATGAAAGTGTGCCACAAAGATTATACACTCCTTCCCTATCCTTTACCGATTCAATAATAGCATCGCAAACTGCCTTTTCACCAGGAGCACCCAATAAAGCAATTTCAATATCCTTAGGAAGCTGCTGTATAAGTTCTATCCATTTTTGTTTTGGCAACATCTTCGTAAACCATACTGAATTAGGAGCCATACACACAAAATCACCCTTAATAGGTGTTTTACCTAAATCCAGCCGCTCAGGATATAATCTTGGATTAGAAGCTTTATTATTGCACAGGTCATCAATAAGAAGTCTGTTTCTCTGAATCTCATGTGTTCCATCACCAATCGAATGATGTACTCGCTTACTAAATAAAGCAGAAAAAGGATTCTTGGAGAAACCACGTATTTCTTTAGCTCCAGAAAACACACTAAACAAACCCGTAGTCGCAAATCGTTGAAGATTGACAAGTAACTCGTATTTATTTCTACGCACCTGCTTCAACAAGTCAAATAAGCTTTTGTACTTAGCATTTTGTTTATCCCACACAAGTACCTCACTTATAAAGGGATGACCTTTAAACAAGGATTCATTCCCTTTACGAACTAAAAGGTCGATTTTTGCTTCTGGAAAGGAATCATGCAGATCTTCGAGCATCGCAGTAGCAAGGATGACATCTCCAATAAAAGAGGTTTGTATCAGCAGAATATTCTTCATAGGATTCAAAGTTAATCTTATTTTCCTCGCAAAAAAAAACTCCACCTGAAATCAAATTCAGGTGAAGCTTTATGTCTTAGAAAAGAATGATTTTTATACTGCAAAACTTTCTCCACATCCACACTCACGGCTTGCATTTGGATTGTTAAAAACAAATCCTTTACCGTTCAATCCTCCGGAAAATTCAAGAGTAGTATTACATAGGTATAGAAAACTCTTAAGATCCGTTACTATGCGAACACCATTATCATCAAATACTTGATCGTTCTCCTGAAGCTCGTTGTCAAAGTCCATCTTGTAAGAAAGACCAGAACAACCTCCTGAAGTTACGGATACTCTGATAAAATAATCCTCTGTCAGGTTTTCAGACTCTTTTATTCTTGAAACCTGCGTCTTCGCTGAATCTGCAACAAATAACATATTCTTCCTTTTTTCTTTTATTATTTACCGTTCTTCTCACGGTAATCTTTGATCGCCATTTTGATGGCATCTTCCGCCAATACAGAACAGTGAATCTTTACTGGAGGTAGTGCTAACTCTTCAACAATATCCATATTGTCGATTGAACCAGCCTCATCAAGACTTTTACCTTTAAGCCATTCAGTAGCCAAAGATGATGAAGCAATAGCTGAACCACAACCAAATGTTTTGAACTTAGCATCTTCAATAACACCCTCCTCAGACACCTCGATCTGCAGACGCATAACGTCTCCACATTCAGGTGCACCTACAAGTCCTGTACCTACAGATTTTTTGTTCTTATCAAGTGTTCCAACATTTTTTGGATTCTTGAAATGATCTAACAACTTCTCTGAATAAGCCATTTTATGTTTGTTTTAAAATTTCACAAATTAATTAGTGCGCTTCCCATTGAATTGAATCAAGGTCAACACCTTCTTTATACATTTCCCAAATTGGACTTAAGTCTCTCATATGGGTAACACCATTTGCAACCAAATCAATCGCTCTGTCAATCTCCTCATCTTTGGTAAATCTACCTAAAGAGAAACGAATCGATGAATGTGCTAAATCATCTCCTAATCCAAGTGCCACTAAAACGTAAGAAGGCTCCAAAGATGCAGAAGTACAAGCAGAACCAGATGATACTGCAATGTTCTCATTAAAAGTCATCATCAAACCTTCTCCTTCAACGTGTTTGAAAGAGATATTTGTTACATGAGGCATTCTGTTTGTTCTTGATCCATTTACATAAACTTCTTCAAGACGCTCCTCTAATGCTTTTTCCAATTTGTCTCTAAGTACAGAAAGACGCTTTGCATCTGCTTCCATTTCTTGTTTAGCAATTTCGGCAGCTTTTCCGAAACCTACAATACCTGGAACATTAAGAGTACCTGAACGCATTCCACGCTCATGACCACCACCGTCCATTTGAGCAACTACTTTTACTCTCGGTTTCTTTCTGTTTACGAAAAGTGCACCAACTCCTTTAGGACCATACATCTTATGCGCTGTAAAAGCGATTAGGTGTACACCAGTTTCCTTTGGATTTACAGGAATCTTACCAACAGCCTGAGTGGCATCAGAAAAGAACAATACACCTTTGCGTGCACAAATCTCTCCAATCTCTTTCATTGGCTGAATAACTCCTGTTTCATTATTTGCCCACATCACTGAAACCAAAACAGTTTTATCAGTAATTGCGTTTTCTAATTCTTCAAGGTTCACTAGTCCTTCTCTGTCTACATCCAGATAAGTAACTTCACCACCCATCTTCTCTACTCTGTCACAAGCATCAAGAACAGCTTTGTGTTCAGTCTTAAGTGTGATGATGTGATTCCCTTTACGAGAATACATTTCAAATACACCTTTTATTGCAAGATTATCCGCTTCAGTAGCTCCTGAAGTGAAAATGATCTCTTTTGACTCAACTGAAATCAGGTTAGCCACCTGCTCTCGAGCATAATCTACAGCTTCCTCTGCTTTCCATCCAAAAGCATGGGACCTACTCGCCGCATTTCCAGGGTTTTGATAAAACCAAGGTAACATCGCATCCACCACTCTTGGATCACAAGGTGTTGTAGCATTATTATCAAAATAAATCAGATTATTATCCATATACCTCTCTTCGTTGTTTAGATTCAATTTAAATAAACAAATGCAGTGCAAAGATAACATCTTTCCTAAAAAAATGTTCTGTTTATCAACAATAACTTCAACACGTTAGCTAATTTTACACTTCTTCGAAAAAAGTACTTTAAAACACGCTAAAAAATGTTTGAATTATACCTAAAATTAGGCTTTGATCACATCTTAGATATTGCAGCTATAGACCACTTAGCATTCCTTCTTGTGCTACTTAGCTCTTTGAATCCCAAACACACAAAAAAACTAGCCATACTCATAACCGCCTTTACCATAGGGCACTCTTTTTCATTAGCAGCTTCTACCCTTGAATGGTTAAAAGTGGATTCAGGAATAATTGAATTCTTAATCCCTATAACCATATTGATTTCGGCTCTAATCAATTTATTACCTTCAAAAATTGTGCCAAAAAACAACAAACTCCTATTTGGTTCAGTTATCTTCTTTGGATTGATCCATGGTATGGGTTTTTCAAACTACTTAGCAGAGTCTATGAGAAATATGGATGGCTCAATTATAATCCCACTGCTTGGATTCAATATAGGAGTTGAATTAGCCCAATTGATCTTAGTCAGTCCCTTGGTCTTGATCGGAAGATTTATCTTTATCAGAAATGAAAACTTAAGTGATAAGATGTGGATATACCCTGGAAGTATCATCGGATTATTACTAAGTATCTATTTAATTCTAGGTTAAAAAAGAATTTATGAGCGTCATATTTGCCAACATACTATTTAGTCTATTCTTAGGAGGAAATGTACACGAGTACTTTTTCTCACACACAGATATTATTGAAAAAGAGAATAGTTTCGAAATCAGTACTAACATATTCATTGATGACCTAGATAATATGTTTAAAAAGAAGGGGTATCAAAATCTTAAGCTAGGAACTGAACATGAAGCTGAAACCGCTGACCAACTCATTAATGATTACCTCCAAAAAAATCTAAGGCTAATAGTTAATGAAGAACAAGTAAGCTGGGATTGGATTGGAAAAGAAGTTAGCGAAGACCTAATGTCTTTCTGGATATACTTGGAGGTTATAAAAAAAGGTGAAACGAACAGTTTTACCATTGATAACAAAACACTTACAGACGCCATAGACGACCAAAAAAACATTGTAAATGTTGTACTTATGGATAATACAAAGCGATATTTGTTATTCGATAAAAGTACTAGACCAAAAGTCATAAAATAATTATGATTACTAAGATCCTTAAATCCTTGTTGATCTTGCCTGTAAGATTTTACCAGTTGGCTATATCGCCTATACTCCCTTCAAGGTGTAGATATAACCCAACCTGCAGTCATTATATGATTGAGGCAATCAATGAATGGGGACCACTCAAAGGATTTTATCTTGGAATAAAACGTATTGGAAAATGCCATCCATGGGGAGGTCATGGTTTTGATCCGGTACCTAAAAAAAATAAAGATGAACATTAGACCTAGAAGAAACAGAAGAGGTTCGGCCATACGTGCAATGGTGCAGGAAAACAGACTTACTGTAAGTAACCTAGTTTTCCCGTTATTCATGGAGGATGGAGAGCAAATAAAGGTCGAAATCCCATCACTACCCGGTATATATCGGTTTTCACTTGATTTGTTATTAAATGAAATTGCTGAATGCTATGAACTAGGGCTCAGGAATTTTATTCTATTCCCCAAAATAAAGGACGAATTAAAGGATTTGACAGGTACTTATGGACTTGATCCTAACAACTATTACTACAAAGCTGCTGCAAAAATCAAAGAGCACTATCCAGATATTGTATTAATGAGC
>OMKD01000183.1 GCA_900299495.1 Sphingobacteriales bacterium | reverse complement strand
TATTTGATTCTTATTGGTACATCTTTCAATAATGATTACACAGGTTCTGACTTTAATGTACATGCTCAAATCATAGAAAACAACGTAACAGGTATTATTTCTCAGTACGCTCAGGCTAATGCGCTTTCTGGTCAATCTGGTAACTTTGATGGTTGGGAGTCTCTTCCTAATCCGGTACCTGCTGCCCAAATGGTTTATCAGGAAGTGGCAAGAGCATACCTAAGCGCTTTTGAAGGTCTTTCTGGTGTAATTCCTGCTGATGTTACTGCAGGTGCTACTTATGCTACTTCATTCGATTATACACCTGCTTCTACAGTAGATGTAAACGAGTTATATGTAGTTTCATATATCACTGATGCCTCAGGAGAGATTGTGAACGCAGACCAAATTCCATTACTAGAAGCTGTTGCTAACGGTCCATTGAATACGGATAATGTACTTACTGCTGCTGACATTGATCTTTCTGTTTATCCAAATCCTGCAACTGATTTCGTATCAGTACAGTTTAAGGATTCATCATCAGAAAAAATTCAACTTGAATTGATCGATGTAAACGGTAAAGTAGTATTTACTCAATCTTTTGATAATACAACTAATGTAGTTAATCAGGAGATCAATACCACTCAATTAGGAACAGGTGTTTACATGCTTAATGTAAGACTTGATAACCAATTGATTTCTAAGAAAGTGAATGTAATTCACTAATTAAAAAAGCCAAGTCTCAGTGACTTGGCTTTTTTTATCTCTTTCCTCTCTTCTTTAGATTCTGAACATATATTCTACTATTCCTATTATGGCTACTCAAATTGGTTGCAAAATTATGTAATCCACTGCCATCTCCTTTTGCACAATAATATAGGTAATTGTGATCCTCAGCATTGAGTATTGCATCTATACTTGCTATTGATGCCATTGCAATAGGTCCAGGAGGAAGTCCTGGGTACATATAGGTATTGTATGGTGAATCATAATGCAGGTGCTTGTTCAATACACGTTTTGCTGTGAAATCTCTGGTTGCAAAAACAACAGTTGGATCTGCTTGTAGTGGCATTCCAATTTTTAAGCGATTTAGCAAAGCTCCAGCCATTCTTGGCTTTTCCTGATTTTGATTGGTCTCTTTTTCAATAATAGAAGCAAGTGTATAAACTTCTTCCTTAGTCATGTTCAGCGCTTTTGCTTTTTCTATTCTATTATTGGAATACCAAAAACGTTTATGTTCCCTCTGCATACGTTCAAGAATCTCAGATGGGCTTTCACTCCAGTATACTTCATAGGTGTTTGGTATGAAGTAAGTCATAATGTTTTCCTCTGTTGTTTCAAGGAGTTCAATAGTTTCTGACCCTTTTAAATGATTCAGGAAGTCTATGGAATCAGATACAACGAATTTGGAAAGTTTGCCACTTAGGTCTTCTAAAGTCCTGGCGTTATTGATAACCAGGTTGACGGTAGCCTGAGCTCCTGTCCTTAAATGACGGATAAGTTCAACGTTTGAGTTTTTACCTTTTACTGAAAATTTACCTGTTCGGATATTCGAACCGTATTTCATTGCTTTAGCAGTCCGTAAAAACGATTTCTTGTCAAGGATAAAGCCTTCTTCAGTCAATTTGTCAGCAAGCGCTTCAATACTAAGACCTGGTTCTAATGACAATAAAGTTTCATTTACTTTGTCTGTGGTGTTTTTACCAAAGAAAGTATTGTAGGCAAGGAATCCTATTGCAGTACTGGCAATAATCAAAGCTATTAAACTGTAAATAAGTGTCTTTTTCAACATAGGGGAGTATTGGGTTAGTATTGTTCTTTTTCGTTTGGAAAGTTTATATTTTTCACATCTTCAACATAGGAAGCTACAGCACGCTTGATATCCTCGAATAATGAAAGATAGGTTCTTAGAAAACGAGGTTGGAAATCTTTTGTGATTCCGAGCATGTCATGCGTAACTAATACCTGACCTGCAGTAGCGCTTCCTGCGCCAATCCCAATCGTAGGAATATTGATCTCTTTAACCACACGTTCAGTCAGTTTTGCAGGAATCTTTTCTAAAACAATTCCAAAGCAGCCTAATTCTTCCAATAATTTGGCATCTGCAATCAACTTTTCAGCTTCCTCGTCCTCTTTAGCTCTAACAGTATATGTACCAAACTTGTAAATACTTTGAGGGGTCAGACCCAAGTGTCCCATTACAGGTACTCCAGCGGATAGTATACGTTTGATTGATTCCTCTATTTCTCTTCCTCCTTCAATTTTTACGGCATGTGCACCGGATTCCTTCATGATTCGAATCGTTGATTCCAGTGCATTTTTTGAATTTCCCTGATAAGTACCGAAAGGAAGATCTACAACAACCAACGCCCTGTCCACTGCTCGAACAACAGATGAAGCATGGTAGATCATCTGGTCAAGAGTGATTGGCAATGTGGTTTCGTGGCCGGCCATAACATTGGATGCAGAATCTCCAACAAGTATTACATCAACACCTGCTGCATCTACAATTTTTGCCATGGAATAATCATATGCAGTAAGCATTGAGATTTTCTCTCCTCTTGCCTTTAGGGCATGAAGGGTATTCGTGGTAACCCTTTTTACTTCTTTATTGATTGACATGCTAAAAAAATTTTCACAAAGTACTAAAGTGTACTTATATCTTCAAAGTTGTGTAATTATGGCATAAACATAGTTAAAATGACTATTCTTACCTTAAAACTTTTCGATAAGTGGCATTTTTACTGTTTATTTGTCTCCGATAAAAATACAATTAAAAATATGAAGAAAGTCTTTTTTGCACTGATCATTGGTTTTTCATTTGCTTCCTGTAATAATGAAATTGATCTATTTGCTGAATGGGAAAACATTCCAGTAGTGTATGGTTTGATCGAGGCTGATGGGAATGATCAGTACATCCGTATTGAACGTGTGTTTCAGGGAGAAGAGGGTAATGCATTTGATGCTGCAAACAATGTAGATTCAATCTACTATAATGATGACACTTATGTAACATTGACCAATAATACTACAGGGCAATTTACAGAGCTTGAAAAGACGGAAGTAAGTGCGACAAATGGTTGGGATCGTGAAGATGGTTTATTCCTGCGTGATCCAAACTTCTTATACAAGTTAAATAAAGATGAGCTATCATTTGAACCAGGTGATGAACTCAATTTAGCCATGTATAACGCTGTTGACGACACACCGTTTACAGAAGCTAGTACTATTGTTTTGGAGCCAGTTGATTATCAAGAGAGCAGCAATAAGATTCTTTCTTTTAGACCGGGTAAACCAACAGGTTTTACTTTCGAGCATGGTCCTAACGCAAAGATATTTGACTTAATTATCTACTTGAATATAACAGAGGTTAATGGCAGTGAGATAACCGAAAAGACGATCAAGTGGATTGTTACACAAGGAGATGTTATTCCAGATAATGGTTCGCCGTTCTACAGCTTTAGCATTTTAGGTGACGGTTTTTACTCAATTCTATTATCACAGCTTGAAAAAGATCCTGCAATCAATAGGTTCTTTGGAACTATGTCTGTTGAATTTATTGTGGCTGGAAATGAATTAAAGGAATTTAATGAAATTGCTTTGGTTAATACAGGTATTACTTCAGCACAGGTTATTCCTACTTATTCAAACTTAAGTAATGGATTAGGAATTCTATCTTCAAAAGCCTCTTCAATTGTAGATGAATTGGTCCTAAGTGAAGTCGCTCTGGATACGCTCAGAAACTCTGAACTGACAGCAGAGCTTAATTTCTTCTAAGAAAACTGACTTTTTGTCATAAACAACAGCCGTGTCACATTGTGGCACGGCTGTTGTTTATTATAGGATGTAATTAATACTCAACCGAAATTAAATAATTAAAATACAATGGGGAAAATCATTGGTATAGACTTAGGTACAACCAACTCATGTGTTGCTGTGATGGAAGGTAATGAGCCTGTAGTTATCACAAATGATGAAGGTAAGAGAACGACTCCTTCAGTAGTTGCTTTCGTAGAAGGTGGTGAGCGTAAGATCGGTGACTCTGCAAAGCGTCAGGCAATCACAAACCCTCAGAAGACTATTTCTTCTATCAAGCGTTTCATGGGTAACCGTTTTTCAGAGATCGGTAACGAACCTGAGAAGGTAGCTTATGATGTTGTTAAAGGTGATAATGACACGATTCGTGTGAATATTGATGACCGTCAGTATACACCACAGGAGTTGTCTGCTATGATTCTTCAGAAAATGAAGAAAGTGGCTGAAGATTTCATTGGTCAAGAAGTTACAGAGGCAGTAGTTACAGTACCTGCATATTTTAATGATTCTCAACGTCAGGCTACAAAAGAGGCTGGTGAGATTGCAGGATTGAAGATTTCTCGTATTATCAATGAGCCTACAGCGGCAGCACTTGCTTACGGTATGGATAAGCAGGACAAGGATATGACTATCGCAGTTTATGACCTTGGTGGTGGTACATTTGATATTTCTATCCTTGAATTGGGTGATGGAGTATTTGAGGTAAAATCAACAAATGGTGACACACACCTAGGTGGTGACGATTTTGATAGAATCATCATTGATTACCTTGCAGATTCTTTCTTGACTGACAATAACATGGACCTTAGAAAAGATCCAATGTCTCTTCAGCGTTTGAAAGATGCAGCAGAAAAAGCAAAGATTGAGCTTTCAGCTTCTACTGAGGCAGAAATCAATCTTCCATATATTACGGCTAAGGATGGTGTTCCATTACACTTAGTTACAAAATTGACAAGAGCTAAATTTGAACAGTTAGCATATGATTTGGTTCAGCGTACACTTAAGCCTTGTGCTGAAGCATTAAAAGATGCCGGTTTGGATAAAGGTGAGATCGATGAGATCATCATGGTTGGTGGTTCTACTCGAATCCCTGCAATCCAGAAAGCTGTAGAAGATTTCTTCGGTAAAAAGCCAAACAAATCTGTTAACCCGGATGAGGTTGTAGCTGTAGGTGCATCTATCCAAGGTGGTGTACTAAGTGGTGATGTAAAAGATGTACTTCTTTTGGATGTAACTCCACTTTCATTAGGTATCGAGACAATGGGTAATGTATACGATGTAGTTATTGAGGCTAACTCAACAATACCTACTAAGAAGACAAAAACCTATTCAACTGCTCAGGACAATCAGCCATCAGTAGAGATTCATATCCTTCAAGGTGAGCGTCCAATGGCAAGAGATAACAGATCTGTTGGTCGTTTTATTCTTGATGGAATCCCTCCAGGTAGAAGAGGAGAGCCTCAGATTGAAGTTACCTTCGATATGGATGCAAACGGTATTCTAAGTGTTTCTGCAAAAGAAAAAGTATCTGGTAAAGAGCAAAGTATTCGTATTGAAGCTTCTACAGGACTTTCTGATGAAGAAATCCAAAGAATGAGAGACGAGGCTAAGGCTAATGCAGATGCTGATAAGGCGACTAGAGAGAAAGCAGATAAAATCAATGAAGCTGATCAGATCATTTTCCAAACTGAAAAGCAATTGGAGGAGTTTGGAGATAAAATCTCTGAAGATCTGAAAAAGCCTATCGTTGATGCTGTTGAAGAATTGAAAGCTGCGAAAGCTACTGAGGATGTAACTCAGATTGATGCTGCAAAAGAGAAAGTAACTCAAACTTTCCAGGCTGCTTCTCAGCAGATTTACCAAGCTCAGCAGGAAGCTCAGGCTAATGCAGGTGCAACTGCGGATGCTGGAAATACTTCAGATACAACGGAAGCGAAGGACGACGTTACTGACGTTGAATTCGAAGAAGTAGATGACAAAAAGTAATTTTCAAAATAGTTAGTTGAAGAGGGGAGGCTTTTGCCTCCTTTTTTTATTTCACGAACTTTTTAACAAAGATCTTCTCCATATCTTTACACTCTACTTTTAATAGATAAGCGCCTTGTTCTAATTTGCTGATATTGATGTAGTTATGGTTGCTTAACTCGATTGTTTCGTAGTGTGCTTCTTTACCATCCAAATCAAAAACACTAATTCGTACTTGCTCTTGATTAAGTGCTTCCAAACCTGAAATGAATAACTGATCTTTTGCAGGTATCGGAGATAATTTCAAATCTGTTATATTGATATCGTTGACGGAAGAAATTATATCCTGACTTTCATTTAGTATACAATCCGGCCGATCATTATTCCAAACATTAATCGCATAAACACCTGATGCACTGATTCTAATCTTGGGACCTGATTCACTCTGAATATCACCATTGATGAGCCACTGATAATTATCGAAAATACCATTTACAATCAAACTGTCTTCAGTGCTGTTTGTCGATAGGTCAACTGAACTTCCAATGATACTAGGATTGTTAATTTCTTCTGTTAAACTTAATTGACATCCATTGCTACCCTGAAGCATGATTTCATAAGTTCCCTCTGCTAGATTATTAATATTCAATTCACTAGAAGGAACTCCGTTCCAGAATATATCAGACCAATAGTCTTCATCCTCTGAAGATGTAAAACTCAGTGTTCCTTGTTCTGTTCCATCGCAAGAAGGATCTGTTTTTTCCAGATTAAAGCTTATTTCAGCACCTGCTTCAACAATTTTATAAATCGTACCATTTGCGATGCCGATAAGATATAATTCGCCATTAGAGTCTTCGCCAAAGGATGCAAAATTGAAGTTTGAGAAGTTGCCCAGTAACTCATCATTACTTAAATCGTCACCATCTGCGTCAATCCCCCAGATTCTTCCACTGCAATAATCTATATAAAGATAGTAGCCATAGAGGTTGGGATATTGGCATCCTCTGTAGACAAATCCTCCAGTTATAGAGCAACCATCATTATCATTATTATAAACCACAACAGGTTCGTCATAGCTATTTGCTGTCTCACAATTGTTTGTATTATAAGGGGCAAAACCTTCGTAACATCTCCAACCAAAGTTTGGTGCTGTATCAAATGCTTCAAAGGGCACGTAATCCACTTCTTCCCATACGTTTTGTCCAACATCTCCAATCCATAAATCTCCGTTGTTTTTGTCAAAACTGAATCTCCAGGGATTTCTTAGCCCAAAAGCCCAAATCTCGTCTCTTACTGCCGGATCATTTATATATGGGTTATCAGCAGGATTGATATAAGGTTCGTTTTCTGTAGCTTCAGAAACGTCTATTCGTAGCATTTTGCCTAGCAATGACTGCGGATTTTGAGAGGCATTTTGAGGATCTCCTGCTGATCCACCATCTCCATTTCCGATATATAAGTAATCATCCTTTCCAAACGCGATACAACCTCCATTATGATTGCTGTAGGTTTGATTAATGGTCATTATTTCGAGTCTTGATGCACTTGAGGCAATCAAAGGATTATTACTATCCAATGAGAATCGTGCAATAACAGTGTTTCCTTGGTTGTTTGTGTAATTGACGAAGAAGTGCCCATTGCTTTGAAATTCAGGGTCCATTGCCAGTCCCAGTAAACCGCGTTCATTTGCATTTGTTGATACGAGATTCTCAATGTCGAGAAAGGTATATCGCTCTTCAGTAAGTGTATTTATACAAATGATTTTTCCTTCTTTTTGTACAACAAAAATTCGTTCATCTCCAGCGTGTGTCAATGCTAAAGGTTGATTGAAGTTCGTATACACCGTTTGTGTGGTGATATTCGGTTGGGCATTAAGAAAAAAGGCCGTTATCGCCAGGAGGATGGTAAATGAGTATTTAAGTTTCATTCTTGGTTGCTTTTGATGCAGAAGATAAATATTAAGGGTTAATATTTACAATTGTAAATAATTTATTTGCTCGCTTTGTAAGGAACTATATCAAGTATGGGATTTTTATTATTTTGGGGAAAATCCGATAATAATGAGTCAAAATAATCTTATTGATGGTAAAGCATTATCCGTTACCATTAGAGAAGAGATCAAAGTAGAGGCTGAAAAGCTTAAAGTGGCACGTGGACGTGCGCCAAAATTGATTGCTGTAATAGTAGGTGAGAACCCTGCAAGTCAGTCTTACGTTCGTGGGAAAGTTAAAGCATGTGATGCAGCAGCTTTTGACTCAGAAACAATAAAGCTTTCTGATACCACTTCTGAAAAAGAGCTTATAGATGTGGTTATTAAACTCAATAATGATGACTCTGTTGATGGATTTATAGTACAATTGCCACTTCCTGATCATATTAATGCTGACAATATAATCATGGCTATCGATCCAAGGAAGGATGTAGACGGATTCC
>OMKD01000182.1 GCA_900299495.1 Sphingobacteriales bacterium | reverse complement strand
CTAAGGGTCCCACCCCATCTGCTATCAGTCTATCGGATGCAATACCAGCATTCTTTTCTAAATATGCTTTTACTGCTTGTGCTCTTCGCATGGACAAATCCATATTCAAGGCTAAAGAACCATCCATATCGGTATGCCCGACCACATAGCATTTGACACCTGAAGAAGTTGTCAGGTATTCAGTAATCATATCTAAGGCTGGCTTGGATTCTGGCAAAATATCGGCCTTACCCACATCAAAATAAATACCATAGAATGCCATCTTACCATTGAGATCCATAGTCTCCTGAATAAGATCTGCATTGAGTTCTATCTCCTGCTCCATCACTTCTCGTTCAACAACCGTAAGCAAGTAACGCCTTCCAGTATTTGGAGCTGTTTTGACCTCTATCCATATTTCCTTACCATCCGCAGTTTTTAGATAATAATAGCCGTATTCACTATTACGATGTTCAAAAACAATCTCCCCACCTTTCTTTTTGATTGCATTGGAATAATTACGCAGGATCTGCAGATAGGAAGGTTTTTCGACCTCTTTATTGTTTGCATCTTGATGTTCATAATTGATGATGTATTTCTTCCCTTCCACTTGTTGAACTTCATCCCTATTCAATCGAATTTCAAGCTGATCAAAATCATATTCCCAATACTTCCTGATAAAATAATCTGGCATGCGGTTCAGCAGTTCATAATCCTTGCTGCCTTCCACATCAGCACGCTGTCCAAACATCAAAGTTCCTGGCACGAGAAAGATCCCAATTAATATTATTCTAAGCATAACGTTTTGTCTTTATAATTACTGCCCTTGTCACAAATTACAACACAAGTCTTTAAATATCAACTACTAAAAAAATACATCTGATCCTTATCCATTCTAAGCTTAAAAATCAAAAAATGAACCTCGGTTACCTAATTTAAAATTACTTTTTATTCACAAATAGGTGCCTTACATTAGTGTATTAACCAATCTAAATACCATGTTTAAAATGAAATTCAAATTTATATATCTAGCCTTTTTCACAAGCTTATTGTTTCTATTTGCAAACGGAAGAGACACCAATAAAAAGACAACAGAAAAGTTTTATAGTAATGATTATGAAGTTCACTTTGTAGTACACAAAACGAAAAAATCTAAGAAAGAAAATTTCTTAGAAAGAAAAATAAAACGGATCCAAAAAAAGATAAATAGGTTTGTTGAAAAGAATGATGAAGATAAGGGTATAGCAGGGAAAGTTATAGGTATTTTGCTATTAATTATATTACTTTGGTTATTAGTTGGTATTGTTGCAGGGGCGGCTTTCTTCTTTGGCTTTCTTCCTTTTTTGTTTGGTCAACCCGTTCCACCCCTTGGAGCTTCTGTAGCGGCAGCAAATCCAGCGTTAGGTATTTTTCTGCTCTTTTTTCTTGCATTAATTATATTTGTAATCATTAATTCTATCATACAGAAGAAGAAACAACAGAAAGAATGATAGTATTCTGATTTAAGGTCAAATACCTAAAACAAATGGAAGATCAAAAATAAAAAGGAGCTACTTAGCTCCTTTTTATTTATTCTATTAGTCTTCAAAAACATGTTTAGCATAGTTATATCCTAAACGATCATAATCTTCTCGAACATCCTGCAGTCGAACTTTAAAATCTTCAAAATCCTTATTTGCTGTATCCGTCCATAAGGCTTCTGAAAGCGCAGTCATTCTTGGTAACAGCATATACTCTGCATGAGATTCAGTAGCGATATATTCTGTCCAGAGGTTGGCTTGCCCACCCAAAATATACTTTGCCTTTTCTACATCCAACTCAGCAGGCATAGGATCAAAAGCATATACTTTTTCAACAGGTAAAAAGCCTCCAATGGCTAAAGGCTCCTTGTCGCGATCCTCTGATTGGTAATAATCAAAGTAACAATGGGAAGTTGGAGACATAACCACGGTATGTTCATCCTCAGCAGCGGCTATCCCACCCGATGTTCCTCTCCAGGACATTACACTGGCATTTGGAGCCAATCCACCTTCTAGGATTTCATCCCAGCCAATGATATTTTTACCTTTTGAATTAACAAACTGTTCAATTCGTTTTATAAAATAACTCTGTAGCTCATGCTCATCCTTCAATCCCTCCTCTTTAATTCGCTTTTGACAAGCTGGAGAACGTTCCCAGTTGGCTTTCGGACATTCATCTCCTCCAATATGAATCATATCAGATGGAAATAAATCCATTACTTCGGTCAGCACATCCTCCAGGAATAAAAAGGTCGTCTCCTGACCAGCACAATAGACATCGTCAAAGATACCCCAGGTCTCTTGAACTACCTTTGGAATACCGGCAGCCTGAATAGACCGGGAGGATTCAGACATCATATTATTGGTAATTTCTGTCTTTTCCTCCGGGAAAGAACTTAGCCACGGATAAGCAGCGATTGCGGCACTACTATGACCTGGCATTTCTATTTCGGGAATCACCTCAATATGTCGAGCTGCTGCATAGGCAACGATCTCTTTTACTTCTTCCTGCGTATAGAAGCCTCCATATTTTTCATTATCATTCGATTCACCGGGATGATGCCCAACTATGGTACCATTCCTAAATCCGCCGACCTCCGTAAGCCCAGGATACTTTTTGATCTCGATACGCCAACCCTGATCTTCTGTCAAATGCCAATGAAAGGTATTGAGTTTATGCATGGCCATTACATCCAGATACTTTTTTATAAAGTCCACAGAAAAGAAGTGACGACATACGTCCAGGTGCATACCACGATATCCATATCTCGGTTGATCTACAATACTTACCGCTGGAACTCCAAAGACAGTCTCGTCTCCATTAGGATATTCACCCAATAATTGCATTAAGCTTTGAATGCCATAAAAGACACCTTTGGCTTGCTGTGCACTGATTGTAACACCTGAAGGACTCACTTGGAGCGTATATCCCTCTTCAGCAGAGATGGATTCATCTAGGAGCAGTTCAATATTGCCAGAGGAATTTTGACTTGTACAAGTCAAGCCAGTACGTTCACTGAGCATATCCACTAAATAACTGGATTCTTGCTCCAATCCTTCAGTAGCCGAGATCTTACATCCATCTTTCAGGATAAAAACCCCTTCTGCAAGCGACATAGAATCTGGTTTTGGAACAATTGCATAATCCTCAGATGCATTCTGATAGCTTTTGAATTCATTACTACAGGCACTGAGCAAAAAAAGTGCGGAGAGACATACAAATATCTGTTTCATTTGAGCTGTTTTTCTTAAAAATAGAAAAAGGCAGGAAGTTTGAAATCAAAGTCCCTGCCTTTTTTGAGATTTACTGACCGAAAAGATTTAAATCCAATCCAATTTTTTGACGGTAAGATCCGTTTCTACATCCCCCGTATGTTTCGTTTCTTTAGGTTCGAATAAGAGGTTGAAAACAATCTCGCCATTTTTTGTCCAAGGCCTGTGCTCTACTCCTTTTGGCACAATGATGATCTCTCCTGCCTGAATGGCCTCCGTTCGTCCATCTCTAAAGTCCATGTAAAGTGTACCCTGAAAAACCATAAACAGTTCATCTTCATGCTCATGACTATGCCAAACAAACTCATCTTTAAGCTTGCATAACTTTACATATTGTCCATTCAACTCTCCGATAATATGTGGTGTCCATTGTTTTTCAAACTTGGAGAATTTCTCCATTATATTTATTGATTTCATAGATTGAAGTTTT
>OMKD01000181.1 GCA_900299495.1 Sphingobacteriales bacterium | reverse complement strand
TATCTCTGCTCCTATCCCTACAGGATCAAGTTATTCATTCATTTTAGATGATGCAAATAATTGTAACCCAGAAACAATAAGTGGAAGTTTCACTTGTAATTGTGATACGGACGCAGGAAGCATTGACTTCAGCACAGCTATTTCAATATGTGACAGTACAGCTATTGATGTAAGTGCACTATACAATAATGACTTCTTCAATGATGGAGATGATACCCTAAACTTTGTAATTCATGATGCACCGGATGCCAGTCTTGGAAATGTGATTGCAACGAGCATCGATGGAGTTTTCAACTATCCCACAGGAATACCACTAAACACAGTCGTATATATCTCTCCAATTGCTGGTAATAGCGATGTAAATGGAATCGTAGATACATCTGACCCTTGTTTGTCTGTTGCTCAGGGTGTTGCCGTAGAGGTAATAAGCCCTGATGTATCATTTACAGTTACTTCGCCAATTTGTGAAGAAGAATGTGTACCTGTAACCATCAATATTGGAAATATAGATGTGAGCCCTTCAAATCCATTATCAATAAATTATATCTTGAGTGATGGACCAAATGAACAAGCTGGATCAATCACATTGGAAAGCGACACTACCGTAACCATAGAGATTTGTGAGAGCGAAACCCTTGCTTCAGGCCAGGTAAGCCTTAGCTTCACCGATGCCGATTTTAACGGCTGTGCAATTGATTATGGAACAAGTCAAACAACTCTTTTGGATATTCTTGCTCCGGGAGTTAGAGACATAACCGACACCTTATGTGAAAATGATTCGCTAATTATTCTTGGAGCAATTTTTGATATCAATCAACCAAGTGGCGAATTAACCTTAGGTGGTCAGGCATTCAATGGTTGTGATTCTGTTATTAATATCAATCTGAATTTCTTTGATCCGGACACCACAATCATCGACCAAATTCTTTGTACTGGTGGAGAACTAGAAGTTAACGGGACTATTTATAATGAGTTAAACCCATCAGGTGTAGAATTAATTAGTGGAGGGAATATCAATGGTTGTGATTCAATCATTGTTGTAAACGTAAGCTTCCTTGATGCTGTCATTAACGAAATAGACAGTACCCTATGTGAGGGAGATACGCTTACACTAAATAACGTTGTATATGATTATTTCAATACAACTGGGATGGATACTATAGTTGGAGGAAGCTGGCTAGGTTGTGATTCAATTATCGATGTAGACCTTACATTCATTGATAGCATTATTACAGTTATTGATACAACACTATGTATTGGAGAGTCCATTGAAGTTAATAATGTTGTTTATAATACTGCAACAACAGCCACTGAAATTATGACAGCCGTTTCAGGTTGTGATTCTATAATTAATATAAACCTGGCTTACTACGCAGACGCAATAGGAGCGTATTCAGAAACTATATGTGCTAACGGCTCAGTAATGGTCGGCGACTCTATCTTCGATGCGAACAACCTTACAGGCTTAGTGATTTTACCTAATGCTTCTTTTGATGGCTGTGACTCCACTGTAAATGTTACTATTTCCATCTTCCCGGATGCAATAGGAGCATATTCAGAAACTATATGTTCGGATGAAAGTATTATGGTCGGTGATTCAATCTTTGATGCAAATAACCTTACAGGTTCAGTGACTCTAACCGCTGCTTCTGTTAATGGCTGTGACTCCATAGTGGATGTTACTATTTCCTTATTCCCGGATGCATTAGGAGTTTATACAGAAACCATCTGTTCTAATGAAAGCATCATGGTCGGTGACTCCATCTTCGATGCAAATAACCTTACAGGTTCAGTAACATTAACCGATGCATCTGTTAATGGATGCGACTCCATTGTGGATGTTACTATTTCTTTGTTCCCGGATGCAATAGGAGTTTATACAGAAACCATCTGTTCTAGCGAAAGCATCATGGTTGGTGACTCTATCTTCGATGCAAGCAACCTTACAGGTTTAGTCACTTTAACAGGTGCTTCCTCTAATGGTTGTGACTCTATTGTGGATGTTACTATTTCTCTGTTCCCGGATGCAATAGGAGTTTATACAGAAACCATCTGTCCCAATGAAAGCACCATGGTTGGTGACTCCATCTTTGATGCAAACAACCTTACAGGTTTAGTCACTTTAACAGGTGCTTCTTCTAATGGTTGTGACTCAATCGTTGACGTTACCATCAGCTTATTCCCTGATAACATCGGAATCTTTGAGGATACTATTTGCTCTGATGAAAGCATCATGGTTGGTGACTCCATCTTCGATGCAAATAATCTTTCAGGTACAGTAATTCTTAGTGGACAGTCATTCTTTGGTTGTGACTCTACTGTTGATGTTACTATTTCGATTTATGAAGATGCTATAGAAGTTATAGATATTGTGCTTCAATCAGACGAAATAATTGTAGTAAATGGAGTTGAGTATGGCGTAAACAATCCTACTGGTCAAGAAATCATTCCAAATGGAAGTCTGGTAACAGGTTGTGATTCCATTATCAATGTCAACTTAAGCTTCATTTTTGAGATTGAGAGTATCTTAAGCACGGTTTCACCAAGTTGTCCAGGATTCGATGATGGTATGATAAGTATAGAGGGCATAGAAAACCTAACACTACCTGTTTCTTTAGTGCTTACCGGACCTAGTGAGATCGGTTTCTATGAAATCGACAGTTATCCATTTAATATTGACACCTTAATTGCAGGATCATACAATCTATCCTACGTTGATGTATCAGGTATGGTCTATTCTGAAAATGTCTTTATCAGTGATCCAAGTCCATATTTTATCAATGCAGGCGGACCTTATGAAGTAGAATTGGGAGGATCACAGGCTATCTCCATAACACCAACCTTCAACTTGGAATCTGTAATATGGACACCTAGTCTATACTTGAATTGCGATACCTGTACTACGGTTACGGCCACGCCTGAAGAAGGAATCACCTATGAAGTTATTGCAGTAAATGAAGAAGGTTGTGAAGCAACGACTACTGTGATCTTAGATGTTTTCAACAATAGAGAAGTCTTCATACCAAATGTATTTAGTCCAGACGCTGATGGTATAAACGATGTCTTCACCGTTTATGCAGGAAACTCGGTTCGAAATATAGAGATTCTTCAGGTTTTTGACCGTTGGGGTAATCTGGTTTATGAAGCCAACAACCTAGATCCTATGAATCTTAATGTTGGTTGGGATGGACGATATAGAGGAGATCTTTTGAATCCTGGGGTATTCGCTTACTATACCATTGTAGAATATCTGGATGGAGAACGAGAAATATTCAAAGGTGATGTTACCTTAATCAGATAAATAAAAAAGCCAGCAAATTGCTGGCTTTTTTATTTAAACCTATCAAGCGTTTACTTGTTTTCCCTTTTGTTATATGATTTAGTTTCTTTATGAAAAAAAATTGCAAATGCTCAAAATTGCTTATTCGCCTATTTATAAATATGAGGTTCCTCCAAAGCACAGGTTCCCTATGATTAAATATGAGTTGATTCCAGAGCAATTAATTTATGAAGGCAGCATTTCGGAATCTAATTTTTTTAGTCCTACCCCACTCTCAGAAGAAATAATCCTTAGAACCCACGAACAAGAATATTGGGAAAAACTGAAGCACCAAAAACTATCAGCTAAAGAAATCAGAGCTATAGGTTTTCCGATGCGCCCAGAATTAGTGGAACGAGGAAAACATATTGCGGGAGGAACCCTTGAAGCAGCATTCTATGCCATGGAGCACGGTATTGCTATGAACATAGCAGGAGGCACCCATCACTCTTTTACATATAAAGGCGAGGGTTTTTGTTTGCTAAATGATATTGCAATAGCTGCTAATCAATTAATTGCTCTTGGGAAAGCCTCAAAAATCCTTGTAGTAGACCTGGATGTTCATCAAGGCAATGGTACTGCACAAATTTTCCAATCCAATCCGCAGGTATTCACCTTTAGTATGCATGGTGAGAAAAATTATCCTCACAGGAAAGAGGCCTCAGACCTTGATATCGGATTGCCTGATAAAACGACAGACCAACTATTCCTAAAGAAACTAACAGAAATACTGCCCGACCTTATAGACCAGGTGGAACCGGATTTTATATTCTACCTTTCAGGAGTTGATGTTTTAGAAACAGATAAATTAGGCAGACTGAGCCTAAGCATGCAGGGATGTAAAGAAAGGGATCGTATTGTTCTTAACCTATGCAAGCAGCATGAAATTCCTATGGCGGTCAGTATGGGCGGTGGATATTCAGAG
>OMKD01000180.1 GCA_900299495.1 Sphingobacteriales bacterium | reverse complement strand
TGTTATTGGTACCGCAGGACCATTTCTCGTAGAAACACCAAATACGAATGTAGATTGGCCAGCACTCTCTTTTCAAACGATCGAATGGGATATTGCAAATACTGACCTTGCTCCAATTAATTGTTCACATGTAGACATTTATTTGTCAGTTGATGGTGGTTATAATTATCCTATTACAGTTGCAGAGAATGTACCTAACCAAGGATACTACTATGGTATGATCCCTAATAACGAGACGACCACAGCTAGAATAATGGTCAAAGGGCATGACAATATCTTTTACGATATATCCAATACAAATTTCACTATATCAACTCCTCAGGAAGGATACTCCCTTTGGTTAGAACACCCGGAACAAACAGCTTGTGCCGAAGATACGCTGACATATTTTATTACTTCGATTGGTTTTGACGGATTTAACAATCCTATTGATTTCGAATTAACGAATCAATCAGAGGAATTAACACACCTCTTTGAGTTCAATCCTCTAACACCTGGCCAAGACAACAATCTTTTTGTGTTTACTCCTGAAATAACAGATAATGCAATAATTAATTGGAATGCTACTGTAACTTCAGCGTCAGATCAATACAATTTTGAGACTTCTGTAAATGGAACAATCTATCCATTAAGTGTAGATGATGTTAATCTTTCCTTCCCTGAAAACACCTCGGAGAATATATCACCACAATTAACATTTGTATGGGATGAGGTTTCTAATGCTTCACTTTATACGATTGAGATCGCTACAGATATAGACTTCCTTAATATTATTGTTGCTGAATCAGATCTTCCAGAATCCTCATTTACTGTATTGAGTCCTTTGAATAATGAAACTACATACTATTGGAGGGTTGTTCCTGCTAATCCATGTGCTACAGGAAATACATCGTCTATATATAGCTTTACGACAAGCTCTATAAACTGTGTGTCTCTTGACTCTGAAGATCTTCCATTGGCAATTCCAAGTAATGAGGCCATTTCTGTGAGCTCATTTTTAAGTTTCCCTGTTGCGGGTGAAATACTTGATGTAAACGTAAACTCAATAGACCTGGAGCACACTTGGGTCAATGATCTTCAAATTGAACTAACCTCACCTTCTGGAACGAATGTGTTATTATTGGATAACACCTGTGATAGTGAAAATGACGTATTATTAAGTTTTGACGATGAGGCTCCAAATCAATATGGAACATGGCCTTGTCCACCTTTGGATGGCTTAACCTATATGCCTTATGAACCGCTTTCAGCATTCGATGGTGAAAACACAGAAGGAGAATGGACCCTCACTATTACAGATATCTATCCTCAGGATGGAGGATTTTTAAATAACTGGAGCTTAGAAGTATGTTATATAGGAAACGCACCAATTACCATTCAATCAAACATATTTAATCCAACATGTCCAGGATCACAAGACGGTGCTATTATGATATCCCCAGTAAATAGCAACGACGAGTATGAATATCTTTGGGCGACTGGGAATACAACCAATTCGATTATTGGTGTTGGAGCCGGCAGTTATGATGTAACAATAACAAATGGAACAGAAGTTTTGACAGAAACTATTCAGCTAATTGAACCAGCCCCTATTTCTATACAAGAAATCATAACACCTGAACTTGACAATTTAGGAAATGGGTCTATTGAATTATCGCTTCTTCAGGGAGGAACAGCGCCGTATTCTATTTTATGGTCAAACAATACAACAGATGCAATTATTGACGATCTTACATCAGGAACCTATCAGGTAACCATTACAGATGCTAATTTCTGCGAAGAGTACTTTGAATTCGAAGTAACGAATCTAGAGAGCCCTGTGGCGTCATTCGTAACAGATACAGAATCCGGATGTTTACCAACAGCAGTTCAGTTTACCAACTTATCTACTGGTGATTATGATGAGATCCTATGGACTTTTGAAGGGGGTACGCCAGCAACTTCAACAGAACTTGATCCTAGCGTGAGCTACGAAGAATCTGGTCTATTCACAGTAAGTCTTACACTATCGAACGAACTCGTTTCTACTACCCTTACACTGGATGATTATATTACCATTAATGATATTCCTACTGTTAATTTCGAGGTTGTTAATACGGGCAATTATGTATTTGACCTTATTAATACCTCTGAAAATGCAGACACCTATTTATGGGATTTTGGAAATGGAGAATTATCAAACGAAGAAAATCCAAGTATGAGTTTTGATTTCCCAGGTTCTTACAATATTCTACTTGTAGGTTCTAACCCTTGTGGTGACGACTCCTTAACTGTAGAGCTGGTAACAACAAATACGGGACAGTTGAGTGAAGGGGTGAAATTAGACGTGCATCCAAATCCTTCAGATGGTAATTTCCTCTTAAGCTGGGAAAACATCAAGAACGTTGAAACCTTAGAATGGATATTCCTAAATACGCTTGGTCAACAAATAGATTTAGGACTAATCGAAAAGCCTGCTGAATCAGGACTGTATGATTTCAAACAAAGCGATTTAGCTGCTGGTATTTATTATTTGAAAGTCAAAGTTAATAACGAAATAAAAATCTTCAGAATACTTATAGAATAACAAAAGAAGCCCTGGATAATCCAGGGCTTCTTTTTGTTTATGCCTAGTCAAATTTGAATGTAGCTACGAACAAAAACAGAAAAAAATATCCTAAACTGCTTTTAAGAGCACCCAAACCTGAATCTTCCTTTTAATTTAGTTCCTTGTGTTGTATTTTTAGACAACCCCTTTTACCCGTCCCGATCTCTGAAATTAACTGATCACTTATATACAACAGCCTTAAACTATGAAACAAAGATCGTTCATACTATGTACGTTATTTCTATGTATCAACTTTTCTTTATTTTCACAAGCCAGTAATTATTGGCAAGAAGTCCGAGAAAAAGAGATTCCTCAGAATGGTATCAGACAAATCATACCCGAAAGATTCAATACCTACCATCTTGACCTAGTTCAAATAAAGGAGATCTTAGATGAAGCACCTTTAAGATTTAGTAAAGCTGCAGAAGGATCAAATATTATTTTGGAACTTCCAATGCCAGGAGGTCAATTAAAACGATATAATATTCTATACGCTCCAGTTTTTGCGCCGGAATTAGCTGCTAAATATCCTGAGATAAGATCCTTTTCAGGATATGGAATAGATGATCCACACGCTTATATACGATTCGATCTTGGTCCTAAAGGATTTCACGGAATGATCCTAAGTCCCAATCACAGCACTGTATTTATTGACCCGTATCACAATAATACACTGGAACATTATACAGTGTATTTCAAGAAAGACTTCCATGCGCATCATAAAACGATGACTTGTGATTATGAGTCTGTCAATAAAGATGTGATGGAAGAAACCATCCCCGATTTAGATAAATTACCCATAAACGGAGATTGTCTATTCAGAGATTACCGAATGGCTTTGGCATGCACAGGAGAATATGCTCAATTTCATGGAGGAACAGTTCCTTTGGTCTTAGCAGCAATGAATACCTCTATGACCCGGGTGAATGGTGTATATGAAAATGAGATGTCGGTAACCATGACACTTGTGCCTAATAATGATCAGCTGGTTTTTTTAAATGCAAGTTCTGATCCCTATTCCAATAATAGTGGAGGAGCAATGTTATCGCAGAATATTACAACCTGTAATAATGTAATTGGCTCAGCGAACTATGACATAGGCCACGTATTTAGTACCGGAGGCGGTGGAGTAGCCTACCTTCAATCTGTATGCCAATCCAATAAAGCTGGAGGTGTAACAGGTCAAGGCTCTCCAGTGGGAGACCCCTTTGACATTGACTATGTTTGTCATGAAATAGGGCATCAATTTGGTGGTCGTCATACCCAAAACAATAGTTGTAACCGCGATAGCAATTCCTGTTACGAACCAGGATCAGCTTCGACCATAATGGGATACGCTGGAATTTGTGCACCAAATGTGCAAAACAATTCAGATGATTATTTCCACATCAACTCTGTAATATTAATGAACAACTTCATTACAGGTTCAGGGAATTGTGCAGTAAATACAAATACAGGAAATAATGCTCCAGTTGCTGATGCGGGACCGAATTTTACCATACCAAGATCCACTCCATTCATATTAGAAGGATCCGCCACAGATGCAGATAGTGATCCGATAACATATTGTTGGGAACAATACGATAAGCAGGTTGCAACCATGCCACCTTCAGCATCAAGTACCTCAGGACCAGCATTCCGGTCACTTGACCCAAGTACCTCTCCGGATAGATATATGCCTAATTTAACGAATGTGGTTAACAACACAAACAACACCTGGGAGGTCCTATCGAATGTGACTCGAAATTATAATTTCAAGCTTACAGCAAGAGATAATCATGCCAGTGGAGGATGTACGGACGATGATAATATGACTGTCAGCGTGAGTGCTTCTTCAGGTCCTTTCCTTGTTTTAAGTCCTAATACAAATGTATCCTGGCCTGGGAATTCCTCCCAGACCATCACATGGGATGTTGCAAATACTACAGCATCCCCTGTGAATTGTGCTAACGTAGATATCTTCTTATCCTATGATGGAGGTTTTACCTATCCCGTAACACTGGCTACAAATACAGCTAATGATGGAAGTCATACTGTCACGCTTCCTGGCACTCAAAGTACAGATGCAAGAATTATGGTAAGAGGTCATAACAATATTTTTTATGACATCTCAGACCAGGATTTTACAATATCTGCACCAGTAGGAGGTTTTGTAATAAGCGCAAGTCCAAGTAGTGCAAATATTTGTAGTGGAAGTAATGCCACATATACAATCAATACAACTCCACTTGGTGGATTTAGTAATCCAATTACCTTTAGCACAAGTGGCTTACCTGGAGCAATGAATTCAAGCTTCAGCCCCAATCCGGTTACACCAGGATCCAACACCAATTTGACAATTTCAAATACGGCTTCAACACCCGCTGGAACTTATTCATTTGATGTAGTAGGAACTTCAGGAGCGATTACCTTCAATCTTTCTTTAAGTATAACAGTGGAAGCTGGATTCCTGACACCAGGAGTCCCTGATATACCTGCGAATGGCGCAACAGCAATAAATCTTAATCCTACGCTTTCCTGGGCTGCGATTCCAAATGCTTTGGATTACGAAGTTCAGGTTGCTACGGACCCTGGATTTGGTAATATTATTGAAAGTCAATCAGGTATAACTTCACTATCCTATGCGCTGACAGTTGTCTTAGATCCTTTTACACAGTACTACTGGCGAGTACGCGGAAGCAATAATTGTACAACTGGTTCCTTTGGAGCTGTATATAATTTCACAACGGGCAATACACTTTGTTCGACATTTAGCTCAACAGATGTACCCGTTACAATACCAAGTAGTGGATCACCAACGGTAACTTCTGACCTGACTATTTCAAATACAGGAACAATTACCGATATCAATGTAAAAGATCTAGAAATCTCTCATACCTGGGTAGAGGACTTAACGGTGTCTTTGACCTCACCAGCAGGAACAGTGGTTACCTTATTCGATCAAATTTGCGGTAGCCAAAACAACGTACTTATCAGCTTTGATGATCAGTCCCCAAATGCACATAGTAGTATTCCATGTCCTCCGGTGGATGGACTTACCTACCAACCAGACGGCTCATTAGCAGATTTCAACGCAGAAAATGGAGATGGTACCTGGATCCTAACGGTTGCAGATGCAGAAAATCAAGATGGAGGTACTATTGATGCCTGGGATGTTGAAGTATGTTTTGAACAGTTGCTTCCAGTTACAGCAAGTATCTCTGGTATTGATGTTAGTTGTAATGGTGGAAATGACGGTGCTGCTTTTGTAGTACCTGGAGGAGGAACAGGATCGTATACCTTTACATGGTCAAACGGAGGAACCAACTCTTCCATTACAGGATTGACTGCGGGAAGTTATTCTTGTACCATATCCGATGGGTCAAGTTCAACCACTGTTAGTGTAACCATAAACGAGCCCAATGCACTTAGTGTATCGGAGACCATAACAAATGTAACTACAGGCATGGACGGAGCAATTGACCTATTAGTGAGTGGAGGTACAAATCCATTTTCTTATTCATGGTCTAATGGTGCTACCACAGAAGATATTTCGGGCTTGGATGCTGGTATTTATAGCGTAACTATAACAGATGACAATGCCTGTATTACCATACTCGCTTATGAAGTTTTACTTCCTCCTCCACCGGTAGTGGTCATATCAGCTGATGTAACTTCTGGCTGTGAGCCATTGGATGTTCAGTTTACAGACCAGAGTTCTAATAATCCAACGTCCTGGACCTGGACCTTTGAAAATGGAACACCAGCAAGCTCCGATCTACAAAATCCATTGGTGAGTTTCAATACTGCGGGAATTTATACCGTCACACTTACCGCAAGTAATCCGGGAGGAACAGATACACAAACCTTCACAGATTATATCGAAGTCATACCTGCTGCAGTTTCTAACTTCAGTTCAGTAAGTACGGGACTAACAGTTGACTTTACAAACCTATCTCAGTTTGCGGATACCTATTCCTGGGATTTTGGAGACGGGAACAGCTCTACACTTGAAAATCCATCGCATACCTATAATGTATCTGGAGATTATACCGTAATCTTGACCGTAAGCAATGGATGTGGAAGTGCTACATTCAGTCAGGTAGTAAATGTGCTAGTGCCACCAATTGCAAATTTTGGGTTTACACCTGGTCAAGGCTGTGAACCATTAACTGTGCAGTTCTTTAATACCTCAGCAGGACAAGTTGATACTTATTTGTGGACCTTTGAGGGAGGAAACCCGGCAACATCTACTCTTGAAAATCCAGTAGTTATTTTCGAAAATGCAGGCATCTACGATGTTACACTGGAAGTTACAAATGCTGCGGGTATTGATGAAATCATACAGACAGATGTTATCGAAGTTTTCCCTCAAGCTGAATCAGACTTTAGTTCTGTTATCAATGGCTTGGTTGTGGACTTCACAAACCTATCCCTTAATGCAGACTCTTATGTATGGAACTTTGGTGATGGAAATACCTCAACACTTGAAAATCCAACCCATACCTATGCCCAATCTGGGGATTACACTGTTACACTTACTGCTATCAACAATTGTGGTTCTATTGATTTATCGCAGAATATATCTATCCTAATTCCACCGGTAGCTAGCTTCCAGTTCACGCCAGGACAAGGCTGTGAACCGTTAACGGTACAGTTCGTAAATACTTCAGTCGGACAAGTAGATTCATATCTATGGACCTTTGAAGGTGGTAATCCTGCAACTTCAACAGTTGCTGACCCAATTGTTGTTTTTGAAAATGCAGGAGTTTTTGATGTGACCCTTGAGGTAACTAATGCAGCTGGTACTGATCAGCTTGTTCAAACGGATGTAATTGAGGTATTCCCTTTAGCTGAAGCAGATTTCAGTAGTTCCGTAAATGGACTGGATGTAGACTTCACAAATCTATCTTTAAATGCAGATACCTACGAATGGGAATTTGGAGATGGGAATACTTCAACTGATGAGAACCCAACGCATACTTACGCTCAATCTGGTAATTATGTTGTTACGCTTACTGCAACAAACAATTGTGGTTCTGTTACCTTGATTCAACAAATATCTATTTTGGTTGCTCCAGTAGCTAGCTTCCAGTTTACTCCGGGACAGGGATGTGAACCACTTACTGTACAGTTCGTAAATACTTCAATTGGTCAAGTAGATTCATATCTATGGACCTTCGAGGGTGGTAATCCTTCGACTTCGACAGATGCTGACCCAATTGTTGTTTTTGAAAATGCAGGAGTTTTTGACGTAACCCTAGAGGTTACCAATGCAGCTGGTACTGACGAGATTATCCAAACGGATGTGATTGAGGTCTTTGAACAACCTACTACAAATTTCACAAGTCTAGTTACAGATCTTGAAGTTGTATTCACCAACCTATCTGTAAATGCGGACAGCTATGAATGGAACTTTGGTGATGGAAATACTTCTAGTGAAGAAAACCCAACACATACCTACGCTCAGTCTGGTAATTATGTTGTTACGCTTACTGCAACAAACAATTGTGGTTCTGTTACCTTGATTCAACAAATCTCCATTTTGGTTGCTCCGGTAGCTAGTTTCCAGTTCACACCTGGACAAGGTTGTGAACCGCTTACTGTACAATTCGTAAATACTTCAGCAGGACAAGTGGATTCCTACTTATGGACCTTTGAAGGTGGTAATCCTTCGACTTCGACAGATGCTGACCCAATTGTTGTTTTTGAAAATGCAGGAGTTTTTGAT
>OMKD01000179.1 GCA_900299495.1 Sphingobacteriales bacterium | reverse complement strand
TCTTTTTGTTGCAAATCTGCTACAAGCAAATACTGATTTCAAACGTATAGGATACATTCCTTTTTACAAGGTAAATATGGTTGAGTCACTGGATTTTGAGGGGCTTACTCACCTCAATATCGCATTTGCCAATCCTGACGAATACGGTAATTTGCATACGAAAACCTATGATTATTCACCCATTGTTGAAAAAGCGCATAGCTATGGAGTAGATGTGTATATCTCTCTTGCTGGTGGTGGTTTACCAAAAGATTTAAGTGAACAATGGGAAACCCTAATGAGTCCATCTAATCGTTCCTGGTTTATTTCAAAGATCAAAGAATATGTTTTGCGTAACGGTCTTCAGGGTGCAGATATGGATCTAGAATGGGGAGATGTAAATAAATATTATAGTGATTTCGTACAGGAAATGCGAGATACTTTTGAATTGTATGAGTTAGGTCTGACCGCAGCACTGCCTGCTGTAAAGCGATTTTCTCCGATTACAGATGAGGCTTTAGATGCTTTTGATTGGATAAATATGATGGTCTACGATGCAAGAGGTCCCTGGAATCCAAATAATCCTGGTCAGCATTCTTCCTTGGATTTTGCCCTGCAGGCGATTGAGTTTTGGAAAGATCAAGGGATACCTGCTGAACGTTTAGTATTAGGCGTACCATTTTACGGCTATGATTTTTCAGATAAGAAAAGTATACATTCCGTTCACTATGCAGAAATGATTGCCTTGAGTGCTACAAACGCTTACAGGGATCAAAAAGGACTCGTTTATTATAATGGAATCAATACCATTTTAGCAAAATTGAAAATTGCTTATAGTGAATTAGGGGGTATTATGATGTGGGAGCTTGGTCAGGATGCACCCAATGCTTTTTCATTATGGGGAAATATTAAGCGCGAATTGTCGCTTTATGAGATTGAAAAAAAAAGACCTACAGCTTCGGTAAAGACTGATCTGTATCCAAATCCATTTGATAAGGCCTTTATCGTGGAGTTAAAAAATCAAAGTACTGGTTATGCCAGAATCCGTTCTGTATCCGGTGAAGTACTTTACGAGAAGGACTTTAAGGATAAAAAAATGTTAAATATCAATACTTTAAATATCCCGAATGGTATATTTGTAATGGAAATAACGGATAAGGAAACTACATATCAGTATAAACTGGTCAAACAAACCAATTAATTCAATCCCATGTCAGAATTCACATCCCCCTCTTTTGAGCATGTATTCAATAAAAAAGTAACCTTTGTCGCTAGATCTGCTTCTGAGCGCAAACAAGAAGAGCCCAATGCACCTATGGGTGATACAGAATGGTCCATTTGTCACAAGTTTGGTATAACCGATGCAGAGTTTAGAAAATGGAATAAACTCCCAATGTCAGGTTTTGTAACTATTTTAGCAGGTGAAGAGTATATAGTGGGCTGGAAAAAGAAGGAGTTTGAAAAAAAGTCAACACCTGAATCGAATGATCAAGATCCTTGGTCAGGAGCATTTACGGATTTTGAGGAACCTGTTCGTCCTAATCCTCATCCAACTTGGATTTTCAAGCGCGAGAAGGATCTAAAAACGACTCCCTCAAAACAATTTAAACTTGCCAAACAGTTAATCCCATCTATAGCTGTTCAGGACTACATAAAAAGTTGGGAAAGACCACCAGGTATGGATGGAGGTCATGGACAGATCTTCAGAGATACTAAAGGCATGCGGACTATAGGTTATGGTCACTTCATCCCAGATTCAGAATATCCAATCTGGAAAGCTTATGACCCCGAAATTGGAGGTCAACGATCTCTTACCAAAAGAGAAATGGACGATCTGTTTAGCAAAGACTTAGAAGAACGATCTGCTGTTCATGTGCGGAAATTGTTTGGTAATCTAAAATTAAGTCAGGGTCAATTCGATGCAATTGTTGATTTGGTATACCACCGAGGACCCAGTTCTCCTTTAAAGTGTGGACTGTCGGATTACCTTCAGCGAACGATGAATAAGAATATTGATCCAGATAAAGTGAGAGCATGTTTTCACTACTATGATTTTTGGGACAACCACAAGACTGGTGCACGAGAGTTCAATGCAGGTTTTAAGAAAAGACGCCTGCAAGAGTTAGATATGTTCTTTAATGATAAGTACACTTTGCATAAATAAAAAAATGCCTGTTCCATCGAACAGGCATTTTTTTATTTAAAGCGCTCAGCAAGTGTTTGAATCTGCAGAATCAATTCATCAATATCGGCTTCCTGGCTAAGCGGATTCATGATGGTTGATCTTAAATAAGTTTTTCCTTCAACATTGGTAATCACTATATAATATGGACCTTGCTCAATGACTTCTTTTCGAATTGCTGTATTCACCGTATTGCAATGCGCTAGGTCTTTTCCTGCTTTCCATCTGTAGCAGATAATATTTGCTTCTGGACTACATGCCAATTCCCAGTCTTCTTCTTTGAGGATTTGTTCTTCGAAGTGGCGGGTAAGTTCCATCACCCGATCCAGATATTTTTCCCAAAGTTCAAACCCATAACTTTCAATGATGGCCTGAATCTTAATACTCATCATTAGTTTTGTACACTCAAAGGTCACCTTTGCACTGTTTTCCCATTCATCACTTTGGTCTTCAGCCCATAGGTAGGATGCCTGTTGATTGAAAGTAGAGTGAGCAAGTCTACGATCCTTGTACATGACTGCAGTGGTCAATGCAGGAACCAACAACATCTTATGGAAATCCATAATAACAGAATCGGCATATTCCGTTCCGTCCATCATGTCCTTATGACTTTTAGAAAAGATAAATGCTCCTCCGTGTGCAGCATCAACATGGAACCAAAGATCATTTGCTTTACAGAATTTTCCAATAGCAGGAAGATCATCATAGGATCCGGTTGCAGTAGAAGGTGCTGAGGCAACCACCCCAATCACTGTTATTCCATTTTTCTTGGCTTCTTCATATGCCGATATCATGGAATCGGTATCCATTTGAAAACGATTATTTGTTTTTACTTTAATCGCTCCTGCAGCGCCCCAGCCCATTATTCGAACAGCCCTGTCCACACAATAATGGGATTGTTCAGAAACCAGGAAGGCGTATTGCTTATCGGTGCCTTGTTCCCAGGCATTCGGTAATTTTACGGCTCTAGCTGTAAGTAAAGCAGTAAGATTAGCAAGCGTACCTCCTGAGGTTAAAAATCCACCACTTTTGGGGCCCATTCCAAACTTTTTAGCAGTCATCTCACAGATCTGATATTCAAGCGCATTGGATGCGGGACCCATTTCGAATACCCCTGTTCCATTATTCATAAGCGCAGAGAAAAGGTCTGCCAGAGCAGCAACGGGTAGGGTAGGACTAACCTGATGACCCATATACTTTGGATGCTGAAGTTTGGTACTGTTGACTAAGACCTTATTAAAAAAGCTATTCAAGTCTTTGCCAGAATGTTCTGTATCCCAAGTGTATAATTGATCTTCTGGACTTGTTGTTGGCATTACCTTGTCATAGTCACCGACTGCTGCTTTTTCAAGGTAATTGGCCAATAAATCTATCAGTTGATATCCCTGTTCCTTGAAGGATTTATGATCATATGCCTGCTCAAAAATATTCTTCATCTGCTACTCCATTTCATTTAAATACAAAAATTATGATCTTTGAGTTGGATCGTCTCTTTAATAAAGATAATATCCAAAAGGACTAAATTGCATAAAAGTTTTATTCACAAATCCGTAAAGTACCTTACTGGAGTTTTATGACTAAAAAGGAACAACATACCAGATTTTTAAAAGACAAAGCTTACGAGTTGGGCTTTCAGATGGTAGGAGTATCCAAG
>OMKD01000178.1 GCA_900299495.1 Sphingobacteriales bacterium | reverse complement strand
CAGTATTACCACAGTCATTAATCTCGACAAAACCTTGTTTCTTGAATCTTCCATGCACCTGATGGTCTCTATCCCTGTGGCAATCCTTCTCAATATACTCGTCATGATACTGCGTATCGTAACACCCATACCCAGGCTTGACTCTTGAACTTGTTGCAAACATATCTTGTGCCTTATATGTCTTAACCATATCCTGCTGAGTATACTTATCCTTAACCTCACTCTTGGTATCCTTGTAACCAAATTTCGAAGGCGTATACCTACCCTTTTCGTCTGCTTGTTGCTGTCTTACCAAATCTCTTCGAACAGCAGATAGTTCTGCTACAGGACTTACCATGTTGGAAACTTTCATACTTCGTATGTCAGCTTCTACATTTACTCCATTCAGAAAGGTGGTGTTTTTACCAGAGAGGGATTTAAAGCTGATCTCTATGTTTTTTAGTGCTTCGGCAACTTGGCTTTCATTTGAAATATCGATGTTTTCTTTTTGGAAATAATACGTACAGGCTCGATACATGGCACCGGTATCTATATAACCATATTCGAGTTTTTTTGCTAAAGCTTTTGCCAATGTGCTTTTTCCACAGGATGACCATCCATCAATAGCTATAATTATTTCCTTGTCCAAAAGTCAGTGATTTAAGTATAAAATTTAAGTGAAACTAGGAATATTAACTGTTTGCGATTCAAAAACCAGTTGAAGCAGCATACCATAATTTACAGGTTCGAAGGTATCTAGATTTTGGCTGTTTAAAAAGTTAGATTCGCACAAAATTTTAAATTCTTTGCGAACTGAAGCAGGGATTTTTATAAAATCTTGTCTTTCCCAGTGGTTCAAAACTTTAATTAAATGACTTGCCCGCTTGGATAGCTTCTGCGTTTCACTGTTATTAAGACTTCGAATTTGTTCAAGTTTGTCAATTAAATTAAATCTGTTATTGGTCGAGATTAATTCGAGCAGATTGATTTGAATTTGCTGATTTCTATTGAGCTCCTTATGTCTAATTCGGATATTTCGAAGATCTTCCAAACTGTCTATTTGGTTAAACTTCGAGCCTCTATAAACAGGTATAAGGATGTTGTTTTTTACTCTAAAATATTGGATGAAGTAATAATATATTTCAACTTTTGAGGATATACTTTGGGTTTTGCTTTTTTCCAGAAATTGTATCAGATTATTGAAGATCTTAATCGCGTCTTCTATTTGTTTTTGTTCCAGATGATGCGTGATAAGACTTAATCCTAATGTTTCTAGTTTATTGTTTTCAAAGCGATCTTCATTAAGGTATTTGTTCAGTAGATTCTTCATGTGTGAAGGTGACTCACTTTTACATTTACCCATAAAATCAAGGAATACAAATTTAAAAAGGTCATCTTTAGTATGCTTTTCCCAGGTATCAACAGGGAAATTATGCTCAAATATTTCAGATACAGTTTCGAATTCTCCTTTGAGGCTATGTTTGAGCATTGTGTTTAGAAAAAATAATCTGAATCCATTGGGAGACAAGCTTGTTGGGTTTTCAGAAGTCTTTTGCGTGTTTAAGGATTTTAGGTCTAAATCTATATTCGGATATTGATATCTGAGCAGTTGACATAGCGTTTTGTTCTCTTCCAATAATTGAAATTCAAGCTGTAAGGAAGATAAGGCTTGTTTGTATTTGGTCTGCAGGGCCTCACTTTCTTTAAAGGATTGCCTCTTATTAAATAAATCGGTGAGTAGAATGGTAGCTGAAAGTACGGACTCATGATAGTTGTATTTTTCTGCTGTATTAAGGGCTCTTTTTGCCAATTTTCTGGCGTTTTCATATGCACCGATTGCTTTGAATAAACTGGCCAATCCCAAATCTCGCTTAATATGTATTTCTGCCAGGTAACTATGCGGAAGCTTGAAGGAGTTGATGTCCAGCATCAAGATATTATTAATAAGCTTTTTGTGGAATCTGGATTTTAATTTTCGATACTTCTCGTTATTTGCTTTACTTCCATAGAGTAGGAGAGCGGCATCTTGGTCAGATTTTAATTTTCCTTTTTTTAGGTTGAAATAGAATTTAGAAAAGAGATTGTCTTTTTGATCTAGATGTTCACTATCTAGCAATTCATTCTTCTGAAGCTGCTTTTTTGTGATTACATGAATTAGTTCACTTAAGTATTTCATAGTTGGTTGCTTAAACATGAAAGACATCTAATTAAAAGCACATTTATCCCTATTAGTTCCAAAAAAAAAGCCGTCTTGTGTAAGACGGCTTAATTTTTTCTTTTTTAAGGCTAGTATTCATCTTCATTGAAGAGGAAGTCATCTTTTCTAGGGTAGTCCGGCCAGATATCTTCGATACCTTCATAGACCTCACCCTCATCTTCCATAGCCTGAAGATTTTCAATTACCTCAATTGGTGCTCCTGAACGAATTGAGTAATCAATAAGTTCGTCTCTAGTAGATGGCCAAGGTGCATCTTCTAAGTGGTAAGCAAGTTCTAATGTCCAATACATACAAAAACAAGTTTTGAATAAATATCTATTGAATTAAGCATTGTGTTATAACAGGCAAAAGTATAAAACTTACCTATTGGTTGCAATAGTAAAAAAAATATTTCTATTAAAATATTTTTTTGAATCCAAAAAGCTAATAATTATTAGTTCCTTTGAACTTATTGATAATTGAAAATGTACACTAAAAAGTTTAACGAAATTGATTTTTTTTAAAATTTAATCATTTTAGTTATTTACAATACAGTCCAATACCTAATAATTAAAGGAAATTTTCGTTGTATTTTTGGCCCACTTTTCAAATCTTCAACTTAAGTTTACACCATACTTTTGTGAGAAAACTAATTAATTTTTGAAACTGATATGAGATCTAAGTGCCTTATTTTATTGGGATTATTTTCTTGTGTTCTGTTGAATGGACAAAGTGAAGACTCGCTGAGGTATGTTCAGGAATATGACAAAAATATTCAAAAAAGCTACATTAATGGAACATACATTCCGAAAGATATGGCAGAGGCATTTTCGGAATTGGACCGCCTAACAAGTAGGGAGAGTAAATTGCAGTTTTTACAGATGGATGAGATTGATGCAGCCCGTTCCTTATTTTTTAGTTTGGGTCGATGGATTACAATTAAATGGCAATTTTATGAAGGCTCAAGATTTTCTCATTATCTTAAAACAGCAGGTTTAAAACATCCTGATGATATGGCTTTTTTCGTCATGGTTCTATACCATAGACATTTAGCGAAGGCCACATTAGATGTTAAAAATTTAATTGACCAGATTAATAATAAGACGTTGTTTCCCAATAAAAAAAATTAAGCATTCTTTGTTGATTGGATTTCATTTTCGTCCATTTATACTCAATTCGACTATTAAAAATTGAAATCCTTTTTTAACAATCTTGCAATATATACACATACTTTTATAATATTGTGCCATTAAAGTTTTGCACATTATCAAATTGCACTTATGTCTAAGCATCTTGTAATCGTGGAGTCGCCTGCTAAAGCGAAGACCATTGAAAATATATTAAAAAAGATAGATGATAACGATTATGTTGTTACCTCATCGGTAGGGCATATTCGTGATTTACCTAAATCTGGAGATGCCATTGATATAGCAAACGGCTTTAAACCGAAGTATGTAATTTCTCCGGAAAAGGCTAAGACGGTAAAGGATTTGAAGAGCCTTGCGAAAAAAGCTGATGAGATTCTACTCGCAACGGATGAAGACCGCGAAGGAGAAGCCATCTCATGGCATTTATGTAAGGTCTTGAAGCTTGATGAGACTACAACGAAGAGAATAGTATTCAGGGAGATTACTGCACCAGCAATTAAAAAAGCGATAGCAAATCCTAGAACACTTGATCTCTCTCTAGTTGATGCTCAACAAGCAAGGAGATTATTGGATCGATTGGTCGGATTCGAACTATCTGAAGTTCTCTGGAAAAAGGTAAAAGGGAATCTTTCCGCAGGTCGAGTACAGTCCGTAGCTGTGAAACTAATAGTAGATAAAGAACGCGAGATTCAAAAGTTCGAAGCGCAAAACTTCTATAAAGTAGAGGCCATATTCAATGTTGAAAACCAACATGGTAAACAAGTAGAACTAAAAGCTGAATTAAAACGAAAATTGGATGTTAAAGATGATGCTAATTCTTTCCTGGAAAGTTGCAGAATGGCATCCTATTCAATAAAGAACATTCAGGTAAAACCTTCAAATAGCAGACCACCTGCACCATTTACTACTTCTACACTTCAACAAGAAGCAAGTAGAAAGTTAGGATTTGCGGTAAAAAGAACCATGTCTGCAGCTCAGGGCTTATACGAAAAAGGTTACATTACCTATATGCGTACAGACTCCATCGCTCTAAGTGATGTTGCTTTAAGTGCCTTGGAAAAGCAGGTAGTCTCTGATTACGGTGCGGAGTATCACCAATTCAGAAGATTCAAAAATAAAAATAAAAATGCTCAGGAAGCACACGAGGCTATCCGACCAACTTATATCGATAGAGTTAGTTTCCCTGAAGAAGGAGATCAAAAAAGATTATATCATCTGATCCGTCTAAGAACATTGGCTTCTCAGATGGCAGATGCTGTTATCGAAAAGACTATTGTGGATGTTGATATCTCTACCAATAGAGACGAGGTTTTGGTAGCAGAAGGTCAGATGATCAAATTTGATGGATATTTGAAGATTTATCTGGAGGGTAAAGATAACGACGATGAAGAAACAAAGGGTATGCTTCCTCCATTGAAGGAAGGCCAAGCCTTGAGTTTTGCCACAATGACTGCAAAAGAACGATTTACAAAAGCGCCAGCAAGATTCACCGAAGCAACTTTGGTGAAAAAATTAGAAGAGCTGGGTATCGGACGTCCATCAACGTATGCATCCACTATTGGAAAGATCATGGAGGTAGGACGTGGTTACGTGGTAAAAGATAGTAGAGAAGGGAAGGAGCGTCAATTTCAAGTCTTGACCTTAAGCCCAGACGACAGTATTAATCAATCGGAGCTTATAGAACGCACAGGTGTTGTGAAAAATAGACTATTCAGCACCGATATGGGAATAGTTGTGACTGATTTCCTTGAAAAGCATTTTACCAGCATCATGAACTTTGGATTTACCAAAGAAATGGAGGAACGCTTTGACCTTATAGCCTCAGGTAAGGAAAACTGGATAGAGATGCTAGAAGGATTCTACCATTCTTTCCACTCTACTGTATTAGAAACAATTGAAAATGCAGATAGAGCATCTGGAGAGCGGATTTTAGGAACCGATCCGGAGACGGGTAGAACTGTTCTGGTAAGAATGACTAAATTTGGTCGTCCTGTTGTACAGATAGGTAAGCCTGAAGAACTAGGTGAAGATGAAAAACCTAAGTATGCTAACCTGAAGGCAGGCCAATCTATGGAGGAGCTCAATGATCTTGAGGAGGCACTGGATCTTTTCCAACTTCCAAAGTCATTAGAGCCATATAAAGGTATAGAGGTCACTGTGGCATCTGGAAGGTACGGACCTTATATACGTTTTGGAGAGAAATATATTTCTATTCCTCGTACCATTGATCCAATGACAATTAATCAGGACAAAGCTATTGAGTTGATTGAATTGAAGATCAAAGAAGATGCTCCTGTTGCTACTTATGATAATCTTCCTGTAACACAGGGGAAGGGTAGATTTGGACCTTTCTTGAAGTGGAACGGGATATTCATCAATATTCCAAAGAAATACGATCCAGATAATCTTAGTGCAGATGATATCAATACATTGATAGCTTCTAAGATCGAAAAGGAGGCAAACCGCTATATTGAGCGCTGGCCAGATTTGGATCTTGCTATTGAAAATGGAAGATGGGGACCTTTTATCAGATTCAAGAAAAAGAGTATCAAGCTTCCTAAGAATGCTGAAAATAAGCGAATGACTGCTGAGGAGGCTAAGGAACTTACTTTGGAAGAAATCAAAGCTTATGTTTCGGAAGAAATTCCTAATGCTTTTGGTAAGAAAAAAGCAGCAGCGAAAAAGAAACCTGCAGCAAAGAAAAAGCCTGTAGCGAAGAAGAAGACAACAACTAAAAAATAAGATTAAGCCGGATCATACCGGCTTAATTGTTTTATAGCTTCCAGTGCAAATACATGCGGAAAGTTTTCTTTTGTAATTCCATAAAAATGTCTACCAGGAGATCGCTCAAACATGTTATCAAAACAATTGTATGGGGAATAATCAAACTCTCTGATTGTACTTAAAGTCAAGTTGTTTTGGATAAGCGACTGAATGATTTCTGATAATGAATGTGTCCAAAAGTATTCTTTAAACTCAACATCAGCCTCTTTATCTGCATAAGTTCCTTTTACCGTTTCTTCATAGGGCGCACCTGTATTGAAATAACTGAATTCCAGTTTGTGATTCTCCCTGTTATACATATAGATGACAGGATGAAATTCTGCCATGATTAGCTTTCCTCCTGGCTTTAATCGATTGGCTATGATTTTGGCCCATTGATCCAGATCAGGTAGCCAGCAAATTGCTCCATAGGAAATAAAAACGAGGTCAAATGTTTCATCAATATGCTTTGCCGTATCATAAACGTTTGCACAAACAAACTTGGCATCCAATCCCATTTTTTTATTGAGTTCCTGTGCTTTTTCAATTGCATTTTCAGATATGTCCAACCCCGTTACTTTTGCACCCATTCTCGCTAGACTTAGGCTGTCCTGCCCAAAATGGCACTGTAAGTGTAGAATGGATTTTCCGGACACATCCTTTAAGAAATCCATTTCAATTTCCTTAAGACTATTCTTTCCATTTAGGAATGCATCCATTTCGTAAAAATCGGATTCCATGTGTATATCTGTTCGACTGTTCCACAGAATCTTATTGGTTTTGAAGTATTTTTTCATGTTTTCTTGTGATTTTTTTAACCAAATGGGTATTTATGCATTTATAATATTAAAAGTAATAGAAATGGCTGACGAAAAACAAGGCAATAAACTAAATATTGAGATCCCTGAGGATATCGCAGAAGGTACCTATTCAAATCTCGCAATCATATCGCATTCGAATTCAGAGTTTGTAGTTGATTTTGTAAGACTAGTACCCAATGTACCTAAGGCAAAGGTTAAGTCAAGAGTTATTTTAACTCCTGTGCATGCTAAGAAGCTGCTTCAGGCTTTAGCAGATAACGTAAATAAATTTGAGTCTCAATTCGGTGAGATTGATACGAACAAAGGTGGAAATTTACCTCCTTTCAATTTCAATACACCAAAAGCAAAGGCATAAAAAAATAGCTTACCTGATTCAGGTAAGCTATTTTTTTAAAACAAACCACTCTGAGAAGGCGGTTTTAATATGTTTAAGTGATCATAAGCTTTTTGAGTTACAATCCGACCTCTAGTCGTTCGTTGAATAAAGCCTTCCATAATCAAAAACGGTTCGTGAACCTCTTCTATGGTGCCTGATTCTTCACCTACAGCTGTTGCTATGGTTGAAATTCCAACAGGTCCTCCATTGAATTTATTGATAATAGCTTTCAGGATCTTATTATCCATTTCATCCAAACCGTAATTGTCCACATTAAGCGCAGTCAGGCCAATCTGAGCAATTTCTTGGGTGATTGTACCATTACCTTTGATTTGTGCAAAATCACGTACCCTTCTAAGTAAAGCATTCGCAATCCGGGGAGTACCTCGACTTCTTCCTGCGATTTCATTAGCTCCTGCTTCCTCGATAGGAACTTTTAGTATGTTTGCTGATCTGAATATGATTTTCTTAAGCGTCTCTTTATCGTAGTAATCCATGTGGCAATTGATGCCAAATCTTGCGCGCATCGGTGCGGTTAGTAAACCCATACGGGTTGTTGCTCCTACAAGTGTAAATGGATTCAAGGCGATTTGTATACTTCTTGCCGATGGACCATTGTCGATCATGATATCAATCTTGAAATCTTCCATGGCCGAGTATAAGTATTCTTCAACGACTGTATTCAGTCTATGGATTTCGTCAATGAATAGCACATCTCCCGGATCCAGATTGGTAAGTAAACCAGCAAGGTCTCCAGGTTTCTCCAGTACAGGTCCAGATGTGGTCTTCATTTCTGAGCCCAGCTCATTTGCAACAATATGGGAAAGGGTAGTTTTTCCTAATCCTGGAGGACCGTGCAAGAGGACATGGTCCAAAGCTTCTTCCCGCTGAATAGCTGCCTGAATGAAGATCTCGAGATTGCTGACAATTTTGGGTTGACCAGAAAAGTCATCCAGACTTAGCGGTCTTAAGGCTTTATCTTCTCTTTTCTCTTCAGTATTCAGGTGTTCGCCTGATGGATCCAGGTTTGGATTACGCATATATTATTACTTGTTTAGACTATAAAGGAAACACTTTTTATGTAAAATAGTATACCCCTTTAACTAAATAAAAAAAAATGTTGTTCCATCCTGTTTTGGGTAAAATTCCGAATTATTTCTGCATTTGTCTGAAATGATAACTAAACTTTAGGCTTTTGCCTTTAAAAAATAGCAGTTAAATTCCTACATTTGTGCGAATTTTTTATCGAAAAGAGTGTTTTCATCATAATAATTGTAAAAATCGTATATAAAAGATGAGTGGAACAAAAATTACCATCGAAGGAGGTAAACTAAATGTACCTAATGATCCAATAATCCCATTTATTGAAGGTGACGGTATCGGTCCAGATATTTGGGCTTCTGCTGTACGTGTACTTGATGCTGCAGTAGAAAAAGCATACAACGGCGATCGTAAGATCGTTTGGAAAGAAGTACTTGCAGGTCAAAAAGCATTTGATAACACAAACGAGTGGTTGCCACAAGCTACTCTTGATGCAATTGATGAGTATCTAGTAGCTATCAAAGGACCTTTGACAACTCCTGTAGGTGGTGGTATCCGTTCATTAAATGTAGCACTAAGACAAAAACTTGATCTTTATGCTTGTGTTCGTCCTGTAACTTATTTCCAAGGGGTTCCTTCACCAGTTAAGAAGCCAGAATTGGTTGACATGGTGATCTTCCGTGAGAATACAGAGGATATCTATGCAGGTATTGAGTATCTACACGGTACTGAAGGTGTTGATAAGCTTAAGAAATTCCTGCTAGAGGAGTTAGGTGTAACTCAAATCCGTTTCCCAGAGACTGTTTCTTTAGGTGTTAAGCCAGTTTCAGTTGAAGGTACAGAGCGTTTGGTTCGTTCTTCTATCCAGTACGCAGTAGATAACAACCTACCTTCAGTTACACTTGTACACAAGGGTAACATCATGAAGTTTACAGAAGGTAAATTCAAAGAGTGGGGTTATGAGCTTGCTGAGCGTGAGTTTGGTGATAAGGTATTTACTTGGGCACAGTATGACAGAATCGAAGCTGAGTCAGGAAAAGATGCTGCGAATAAGGCTCAAGATGAGGCAATGGCTGCAGGTAAAATCCTGGTTAAGGATGCTATCGCAGATGCATTCCTTCAGCAAATTCTTACTCGTCCTGCTGATTACTCTGTAATTGCTACACTTAACCTAAACGGTGACTATATTTCTGATGCACTTGCTGCAAATGTTGGTGGTATTGGTATCGCTCCAGGAGCAAATATCAACTACGCTACTGGTAAAGCAATCTTCGAAGCTACTCACGGTACTGCACCTAAGTATGCTGGACAAGATAAGGTAAACCCTTCATCTGTAATCCTTTCAGGAGAGATGATGTTACGTTATATGGGGTGGACTGAAGCTGCTGACCTTGTTGTTAAGGGAGTGGAAGGAGCTATCTCTGCAAAGCAGGTAACGTATGATTTTGAGCGTCTAATGGACGGAGCGACACTTAAGAAGTGTTCTGAGTTCGGAACAGAGGTTATTGAAAGAATGTAAT
>OMKD01000177.1 GCA_900299495.1 Sphingobacteriales bacterium | reverse complement strand
TGGATTCATGGTTGCAACTGCTTTTCTATCCATGTGGATCTCTAATGTTGCGACCACGGTCATGATGCTTCCGATTGGACTTGCGATTAGTATTCGTCTGAAAGACAATCCAGGAACAAAAGTCAATGAGCATTTACAGTTTGGGAAAAGCTTGATGATAGCAATCGCTTATAGTGCATCCATAGGAGGAATATCAACTCTTGTTGGTACTGCGCCAAATCTGGTATTTGCAGGTATTATAGAAGAAATCTACAATGTAGAGATTAGTTTCACCAACTGGATGGTTGTAGGACTTCCCATTTCTATTTTATTGTTATTATGTTCGTGGTATTACATTACTTACAGAGCATTTGATTTTAAAGAAAAATCTTTCCCTGGAGGTAAAAAACTGATCAAAGAACAATTAAAGCGTTTAGGGAAATTAAGTGAAGAAGAGCGAAAAGTACTAACCATATTTACGCTTACGGCTATATGCTGGATTTGTAGATCAATATTTCTAGATAAATATATTCCTGGACTAGATGATTCTGTAATCGCTATAGGAGCTTGTATTTTACTATTTATCATGCCAAGTTCAGCATCTGATTCAAGAAAATTATTGGACTGGGAAGAAGCTGTTAAAATCCCATGGGGAGTTATTTTGCTATTTGGCGGTGGCTTAGCCATAGCAACAGGATTTAAAAGCAGTGGACTCGCAGCATGGATTGGAACTCAATTAAGCTATCTCAATGGAATTGATGAATTCCTGATACTTGCAATACTAATAGCTGCAATTAATTTCCTAACAGAAATCACCTCAAATTTAGCAACTACCTCTATGATGCTTCCTGTACTTGCTCCATTAGGTCTTTCCATTGGGATACATCCATTTATTCTAATGGCTGCTTGTACAATTTCTGCATCATGTGCCTTTATGCTACCTGTAGCCACACCTCCCAATGCTATTGTCTTTGGATCAGGATATTTGAAGATTAAAGATATGTCTCGTGTAGGAATCTGGATGAATATTGTCGCAATAATCATTATAAGCCTTTATGCCTATTTCTTTATTCCTAAAATATGGGAATTACCGTTGATCTCTTAGAACAATGAATATAACTGAGGAGTGTTTTTTAATTCCATTTGAAGCAGTTTCTTTTTTCGGTCAAGACCACCCGAATAACCGGTTAAAGAACCATCAGAACCTATGATTCGATGACAGGGAATTAGTATGGAAACTGGATTTTTACTGTTTGCGTTTGCCACTGCTCTGGATGAAGTGTTCAACAAATCATCCTCTGCTAAAGCTTTATAGCTCTGGGTCGCTCCGTATTCAACTTGCATGAGGACCTTCCAAACAGATTTTTGAAATTCTGTTCCTTTTAAATCAATAGGTGTCTCAAAAGTTCTTAATTCATTATGGAAGTAACGATCTAACTCATTAGCCAAGGATTCAAGATAAATATTTGCTTCTTTTTTAATCGCTAAACCAGAAATCTGCTCATAGCGCATATATAGATCCGGTAAACTAACTTTATCTAAAAATCCAAGAAAGCATATGCCTATATCGCTCGATACAGCAATCATAGCACCAAGTGGGCTATTGATGTAGGAAGAGTAAAAAGGTTTCATAGGACAAGAGCTTTTCAAGACATAATATTCAAAAAGATTCTTGTATATATCAAGAATAAAACTCTAAAATTCAACTATTTAGGGAAATAACCTTATTAAACCATCCAATCAACGTATTGGAATAAATCAAAAACCTAGTGCGTTTCTTTTATCAAAAACGGGATTAAAAAACTGATATCGCTTGTAGATCTGTAAAAATCGTGTCCAGCATTTACTATTTCTTTATAGGTTAGACCAAGTCTGTTAAACCAACTGGCATGGGGTCTATGCTCATCGTTTTCACCAAAAATCAAATCAACAGAGCAGTTCGGTCTTCTATCTTCTAATCGTAATCGGGAGGATGAAATGCAAACCAAGTGATTAACTGTACGAACATTAAGAGCAGCTTTCCACGCAATTATTCCTCCCACACTAAAAGCAATGATCAAAGTTGGTTCATTCAAGAGTTCTTTCAATCGAAGACTAGCCCTATCGATACCACCTTGAACAAATTGACGATGTAAAGACTCCTTAGTATAAACCCGTTGATCTATGCCTGCCAATTGAATTGAATCAAGTACCTGCACCTCATAATGAGGCTCTAAAATATCAACCAATTTTGAAAGATATCCTGCTTTCTTTAATCCCCATAAATCACTTATAATAACGAGTTTTTCTTTCATATATCTTGAATGATTGGAATAATCGATATATGTAAAAAAACAAAATTTGAATTAAAAACAAAGAACAAATGATTCAATTGCTGAAATGCCTGAGTGTTGTGATTTTTAAAACAGCAATAAATGAAGTTTCCTATATTAAAGAATTAAACACAAGGTCATCGATTGGGATATCAGCAGTTTCGATCTTATTATGGTACATCCAATCCATAAATTGTTTAAACTTATGCATATCAATCTTGCCCCAGGTATTCTTATCCCCCATGGCCTCAAGAGTCATGACTATACTTTTATGCAAATCGATTGATCGTTCTGATGCTGGCATAAGATCTTTCAGAATTTCTTTTGCCTCCTCTGGATGATTTTTAGCATAAAGAAAGCCTTTACGGCTCGCCTTTAAAAAATCCTCAAAGAGACCCTCCCGTTCAAGCACGCTGATTTTGTTCGCCGCAATAATAGGAGAATAGGAGTATGGCACACCTGCAGAGGCAAGATCTAGGTAAACAAGATCCACGCCCTCGGCTTCTGCCATCAAGCCTTCCCAATTTAGAAAAACCCATGTTGCATGTGCTTTGTCATTTAGTATCGTGTTCCAAATACCTAGTTTTTCAGGATAACAAATTTCAAGATCACCTTGTCCACCATTTTGACGAATCATGCTCCTTAAAATATGATCCTCATAACGCGCATTATAGGAGGCATATACTTTTCCATCTAGATCTTTTGCAGACTGCACATTACTGGAACGGGTGCATGCAATTGCACTTAAATCCTTTTGGAATAAACTCGCAATAGCCACAAGCTCGAATGGACTTTTCTTCACGCGGTAGCTTAATACTGATTCTATAGGACAAAGAGCCAAGTCCGAAATCCCCAACTCTACCTTCTTTGCAGGAGTTCGAGCATAATTATCATCAAAAGGAGATTGCACTGTAAGATCAATATCAACTTCAGCATAAAACCCTTTTTCTACAGCAAGTAGAAAAACTATGTGGTTGGAATTAACGGACCAGTCAAGAGCCAGGGATAAATTACGCATGTATTCTTTGTGTTGATTACGCTTTCAACACCCCAAAGCTATATATGTTCTTTGTTTGATGAAATATTACCGAATCAGATGTAAATAATTTTATCAGTATCCAATACTTGCTCCCCATCAAACCGATAAGCGGCAAGATGACCTTCCTTTGCTACACTGAAATCCAAGCAACAGATATTCTCCCGTTGAATAACTGGTTGACCTTTTAGCCAATAATGGCCAAAGAAAACAGGTTTTTCCTCTAAACCATAGATAGTACCGAAATCTGAATAAGCAGGAACTAGGACATTAGGGATTGATTCATAGTAAGGAAGTGCAATTTCTTTGAAGGTTTTGTTTGACGGATCTTTCCACCATTTTATACGAACACGAGTTCTTTTATTATTATCCTTATCTCTAAAAAACACATCTTCAGGTAGATCAATTTCTTTCCCTTTCAGAGTTACCTCAATTTGCTCATGAAGCCTAGATCCTGATTTACTGGATTCCACCAATGTATCGTAATCTAACTGCACTCCATTTAGATATTTTTCCAGAGCACTAACCTGATCAGTATCCCAGCAGGCATGCACTGCACAAAAATCTTCTGTTTGGTGAAATAAAGGTAGATCAAAAAACCATTTCAAATGACTCTCATAGGTAGACCTATCATGCGCAAATTGATCTAAAGTCTCTTGGTACTGATTAATATTTCTGGGTATATGTGGTCTGAGTGGTTTTCCATCAAATATATTCTCAAACGCAAGTGCATTATATTCATGATTACCCATCAAGGCAAGCGCGTTTCCTGACTCAACCATAGAACGCACTATTTGGAGTGTCAAAGGAATCTCAGGACCTCTATCAATATAATCGCCCAAGAAAAAGGCCTTCCTTTCACTGTGTTTATATACACCATTTACCTTTTGGTAACCGAGTTTTTTAAGCAAAGCCTCTAATTTCAATCCATAACCATGGACATCTCCGATAAAATCAAACATACACAAGTCTTAGGATCCTGGTATAATTAGTCGAGTAGCATCTTGGACTAATTAAGATAATTTTGTATTTGGAGTTATATGACCCAAGCTTAGTCAAAATACCAAGGATCGATTTACTAATAAAATCGGAATTTAATAAATTATGCTTGATCCTTGATATTTATCATATACTAATTATTTGCTTATTTTCTGTATTCGTCTATACAGCTGTGCACCATTCTTATCTCTCAAACAAATTATATAAACGCCATCTGGATACTTTACAAGACTAAGTTTTTCATTGTAGGATTTAGCAGATGCTATTTCTTTGGAATAAACACGACTTCCTAAACTATTGAAAACAAGCAAACTAAGTGCCTCTTCTGTAGGGCTTTCAATAAGTAAATCAAAAAGACCATTACTAGGATTCGGATAAACATTAAATGCGGTATTATCCATTGATACTATTTCAGATACAGCAGTAGGATAATCAAACTCCAACCAATTTAAATTAAGTGGTCCCTGTAGTACAGACACCCGCATTGTATATCGACCTTCAGGAAGCACGGTATCAAAACTCTTCGTTTGCCAGGACTGCCATCCTCCAGTACTGAAAAATGTAGGTTGATCAATTAGAAAGACACTTCCATTTGGCTCAATAAATACGATTTTCAGCTGAGCAGAACCAAACTGTGCCGCATGTCTAATATCAAGTCTATAATTACCAGCAGCAGGAACATAGACCTCATAGTCCATGTAATCATTAGGATCCAGATAACCTACATTCTGCCCACCACCTATATCGGTTGTTTGCTCAAGTGCAACCCCAGATTGGTCTACAAAGGCCTCTGCTTGTATTCTTGTTGGTATTTGATGTACAAATTGAAGTTTGTTCTCCACAGGCTCCAAGTTAAACGATTGGAGTGCAGTTTCATCATTGGCCAATACTTCAGTCCCATTGTAAGTAATGGTTATTTCATCAGAATACTTGAGTATTGAAGAAAGCGTAAATTGAATAATTCTTGGGTTTGCAGAATCAAGTTGATAGGATTCAATATCCACTACTTCCCCATTTACGCTAATTTCAAAGTCCGTGAAGCTTACTGGCAGCGGTCCTTCTATTAATTTATTAGCATTCATTTGAATACTATATTCATCCAAGGTGACCGAACCTACAAATACCGTTTCGAGATCTGAGGACTCAAGACCTGTTGAGATAAATTCAAAGCTACTTACATTAAAACCAGCCTGATCTATATAAAACCTCAATTTACTATCCGTTTCATCCAATATTACATCTTCAATAAGTACTGTTGTCCATTGTTGCCAGCTGCTTGTTGGAGGAGCGAATGCTGGTTCGATTAGGTCTGCTCCATCCATTTCAAAGTGGAATCTACCCCCAGAACCTCCTGAAGCCGTACGCACCTCTATATCATAAACACCAGACTCTACTACTGCTACCTCATATTGCATCCACTCATCAGTGTCACAAAAGCCTACATTGAACCCATTGGAATTGAGATTATCCGAACAGAATTCTATATCAACGCCATCATTTCTGTAAGCCCAACCGTCATTCCAAGAAGTATATTCTCCAGTGGTCACATTATAGTTGGCCGATTGAACATCATAGTAAGCCTGTCCAATTACTCCTAAATCATAATTAGTGGCGTATGTTATTCCAGGAATATTGTTTTGACTAAATGGAATCGTATGCTCAGAATCTATCTGACGGAACATTGCGTCAATCACATCTTTTTGAACTCTACAGTTTTCAGATTTCAAATCTTCCGTTAGCTGCATAAGTGTATTCTTTGCAAAGGCAACCGTTGGAGTATTTCCATTGCCATTCCAATAATCTAAAAGACTTTGATAGTCTGCCGATTTCGTTATTGACATGGGACAAGAAATGGATTCTACTTTTTTCATTGGCCACCAGGCCCATCCTATACCAAGATCTTCCA
>OMKD01000176.1 GCA_900299495.1 Sphingobacteriales bacterium | reverse complement strand
TTGAAATCCACTCCCCATTTATGGTAATTCTTTCTCTAAAATCAAAAAGGTGAGGTGAAGTAAAGGTCCCCACTTTGTAGCCATTTTGTTGGTATATATTCGTTAAATAATTACTAACCGTTCCTTTACCATTTGTACCTGCAATGTGAATGTAATTAATATCCTCATGTGGATTACCTAAAAGTTCTAAAAGAGCATACATTCTCGAGAGATCAAGTTTTAGAGCAACTGGTCCCTGACGTTGAAACATAGGTAGCTGGTTGTACATCCACCTTAACGTTTTCTCATAACTCTCCATATCCTTACACTGTATTTAACTTACTGAATATCTGAAAGCATTCGTTTCATTAATTGCAAACATGACCTGTGATCTTTTTTCTCAATAAGAACATAATTGAGTCTATTTAAATATGCAACAAATGCTGGATCGGTTTCCTTTTCAGCAAGAGACAATTCATCCTTTATAAGAGATATATCCTCAACCATTTTATCAAGAATTGCATCTATACTTTTTTGATCCTCAATAGCAATAGCCTCTTCCAATCTTGGCGTCCATTTAATTAAGTAATCTCCAAAACCTTTTTTAGAGAGTTCCATCGTAGTAGAGGGTTCAATCACACGTTCAGTCTGCCCAGAAAGTGAGAAACAAAAGCTTATCAAAAAAACGAAAACAATTTGTAGTCTTAACATAATAATACAATTTTATACTACCTAAGGTATTTATTTCTTCTGAAAGAATATATTCAAAGAAACTAAAAGAAATTGAAACTATACTATCATAATATCATTTTGGTTTTGCTTTTGTAAAATATTAATACTACCATATGTTATATTATTAGTTATTAAATTAAAGAAGTATACTTGAAACTATGTTTACAGAAAAGCATCATCTAAACTATTTAAGTCCAAAGGACCTGGATCAGTATCTCGAGAGGGGTTGGTTTAGAATGGTGCAGACTGTATTCACCTGTCAGTTTCTTTTCTTTGAAGGTGCCATATTTTCAACAATATGGATACGGAGAAATCTGAATAATCTTAAATTCTCAAAAAGCCAGCGCAAGTTGATCCAAAGAAATAAGAAAATATTCAGATTTGAATTTGGCCCTTTGAATATAGACAGAAATAAAGAAATGCTTTTCCATAAATACAGAAAGGCATTCAAAGGTTCTACCTATCTCAGTTTAAGCTCAAGTCTTTTTGAACCATTTGAATTGGCAAAAGTATTGTTTAACTCTTACGAATGTAGAATCTATGATGGAGATAAACTCATTGCGCTAAGTATTTTTGATTTAGGTAAAAAATCTTTAGCTAGTATTATTGGTATTTATGATCCTGCTTACAAAGAACATAGTTTGGGGTTATTTACGATGTTTTTGGAAATGGAATTTGGCAAAGCAGAGGGCTATGAATTTTATTATCCAGGATATATTATTCCTCCTAATACAAGATTCAACTATAAGCTAAGAATAGGTGACGCAGAATACTTGGATCAGGTTTCCAAAAAATGGAGACCTATTGACCAATTAAACTCAGATCAATTACCACACCTTAAGATGAATGATGCTTTACTTAAAGCACATGAGATACTTAAAAAAATCAATATTGATACAAAGGTTCTAATCTATCCACCTTATGAAGGCACCATATTTGGTCTTTGGTCATTAGATTATCTGGAGTTTCCTATTATTTTAGAAGTAGCAAAGAGTAACTCAGAAAGTGTAATAAGCTTAATATTATGTTTTGATACAAAGGTCTATGAATACAAATTATTCTACTGCTCAAACTTCCACGATCTTAGTCATTATTATGAATCCATTGATGACCATGTCGTTGCATTAGAAGGGGTAGTACATCCAACCTCTTGGGAAGTGAAATTTAAAGATCAGATCATCATTCAATCCAAAGAAATTGAGCCCGTGATTAGTAAGATCATCGAATTAAACTTCAGGACTAAGGATGAACCTTTGATCTAATAAAAAAGGAAGACTGATTATAGTCTTCCTTTTTTATTTTAGTCTATTTTATTTTGCATTTGCTGATTCGCACGGTCCTCTTCTCGTAATCGAATGTTTAGCTGATCATAATAGGCCCTTGCACCATTAAACTGGTAATCGAACAAGGCTCGCTCAGTATACTTCACAGCGTTGTCAAAGTCTCCAACACGTTCATAGGCAATTGCTAGATTGATACAGGCTTTTGCCGCTGTTTTCGGATCAGCGTCATTTGAAACTTCATTCCATATATCAGCTGCATTGTCCCAATTTCCAACTCGTACATAATCTCTTGCCTGCTTCATATCTGTTTTGAACGGTTTCTTGCCAGAATTATAAATGGAACGATTGATTAAAATGAACACGGGTGCTATGCGCTCAGCATATGTTCCACCAACACCTAAACTTATATTTCGACTAGCATTTAATGTATTTGGAAGTCTACGAAGAGCTTCCTCTTCTGTATCGCCTCGACCTCCATAGTTCTCTCCTGCATTTACAGTAAACTCATCAATCAAAATGCGCTTGGAAGGATCATAAATCCTCCAGCCAATACGAATATTCAAATTCGCATCAGATTCCCAGTATTTTTCAATGATCTCATTACCATCATCATCCTTTTTCTTTCGCTCACGCTGAGTAGTTGATGAAAAGTAATCTGAGTCATAAGACTCAATAACGACAAGTGCATCTGCACCTACTGAATTACAAATACGTTCAACTTCAGACCAAGGTAGAGGGACAGCCATGCGCTGACCTCCTTTTGTCCCTTCCATACTTATCCCCGTTTGAACGACTTCGAATCGTGGCGTATTAGATAAAACACCCGCAAGCCCTTGCATTGCTTTTTCTCGTCCTTCTCTATCTTGCCCTATCCCCTCTCCAGAAACTAAGCCTTCAAGAACATTCAAAAATCCTGATGATGGTTTTGAACGATCCATCAAGGCGATTTTTTGGATATTTGAGTCCAGAACAATATCTGCTGGACGCAGCACCTCCATTGGGATGCTTGTAGTACAAGCAACCATTCCAAGCAGGAATAAGAATAAAGCTATTTTGGTTCCATTGAAATATTTCATAAGCCAATTTTTTGTGATATGTGTTTGTGTTTGTCGATTTTAATTCTTTTTGTGCAATGTCACTAATACCGATTTCGATGCAGGTGTTTTAGAACCTTTAGCAAACTGATCTATTGGGACCAAGGTATTTGCCTCTGGAAAATAGGTTGCTATACAACCTTCAGGAATAGGATAAGTAACTAGCATAAACTTATTAGCAAATCGCTTCTTGCCATTAAACACAGATTTGATATCTACGATATCACCTGCTTTAAGATCCATTTTCCTTAGATCCTTTTCATTTATTAAAACAACTCTTCGCTCATTAATAATTCCCCTATAGCGATCATCAAGACCGTAAATGGTTGTATTATATTGATCATGTGATCGGATTGTCATCATTAAGAACTCTTTTTCGCCTAAAGTCCAAGGTCGACTTGGTAAGACACTAAAGTTAGCCTTTCCTGATGCTGTATTAAATTTGCGATCTCTTGCACCATTTGGCAAGTAGAAGCCTCCAGGTTTCCTTACTCGTTCATTATAATCTTCAAATCCAGGGATTACTTTTTCAATGGCATCACGAATTAAATCATAATTATCGACCATTCCCTGCCAATCAATTTTCGTACGACCTGCAAGCGTCATCTTTGCCAAATTACCAACAATGGCAGGTTCGCTTAACAAATCATAACTTACCGGCTTTAAAACCCCTTTAGAAGAGTGAACTACACCCATAGAGTTTTCTACGGTAACAAATTGCTCACCATTAATTTGTAGATCTTTCTCAGTTCGACCTAAACAAGGAAGAATAAGACCTGTTTTTCCATGAATAAGATGCGACCTATTCAATTTAGTAGAGACATGAACGGTAAGATTTGTCTTGCGAAGTGCTTCTGCAGTATATTCTGTATCCGGTGTTGCGGAAATAAAGTTACCGCCCATTGCAAAAAACACTTTTGCCTTACCCTCATGCATAGCATTGATAGCATCCACAACTGGATATCCATGATCTCGCGGAGACTGTATCCCAAATACCTCATCCAACTTATCTAGAAATGCAGGTTTAGGCGCTTCCCAAATACCCATTGT
>OMKD01000175.1 GCA_900299495.1 Sphingobacteriales bacterium | reverse complement strand
TTGGAACGTATCGCTCTTCAATAAGAAAGACTAATAGAAAAGGTACAGCCACTAATTCAAGAGTAGTAACTAAACTCCAACCCAGCTTTTCAAATCCAGTCATACCTGCACTAAATATAGACCATTGAATACCGATAAAAAGGATTAATAAAAACCCTGCTATTGGATATTTATAGGGCTTTAATCGATCAGAAAGCAGATATAGAGATGCCGTGAGAACGAATAGGCCCGTGATAAGTGTTAGCATATGAAATGAAGATTATCTTAAGATTTTTTTAAAAATTGTAAAAAGCCGTTAAATAGTCAACCATTGACAGACCTAACTTGTATAAGTTTCAATTTTTTATTTGCTTTGCAAACATAATTCGGCAACAAGCCAATTTTTTACGACAAATTACTAATAATAAAAACTCGATATAATATGTCAGCTCCTTTAAATTGTGTTATTATAGGCTCAGGACCTGCAGGATATACAGCAGCAATCTATGCAGCAAGAGCAAACATGAATCCTGTATTATATACAGGAAAAGAGCCAGGTGGTCAATTGATGATCACTACAGATGTAGAGAATTTCCCTGGTTACCCTCAGGGGGTAATGGGACCTCAAATGATGGAAGATCTAAAAAACCAGGCAGAACGCTTTGGAACAAAGATCATCTCTGAGTTCATCGTTGGTATTAAGCAAGAAGACAACGGATCACATACATTAGTATCTGAAACGGGAGAAGAAATTGCAGCGCACACAGTTATTATTTCAACCGGAGCAAGTGCAAAATGGTTAGGTTTGGATTCTGAGAAAGAATTCATGAACAAAGGTGTTTCGGCATGTGCAGTTTGTGATGGATTTTTCTTCAGAGGTACAGACGTTGCTATTGTAGGTGCTGGTGATTCAGCTGCTGAAGAAGCCTTATACCTATCCAAGCTTTGTACAAAAGTACACATGCTAGTTAGGAGAGATGAGATGCGTGCATCAAAGATCATGCAAGAGCGTGTACTAGCTGCTGAGAACATTGAAATTCACTGGAACACTGAAACAGTTGAAATTCAGGGAGGAGAAGAAGTTGAAGGCGTTAAGGTATTAAACAACAAGACGCAGGAAGAGCAAGTTCTAGATGTTAAAGGTTTCTTCGTTGCGATTGGGCACAAACCAAATACAGATCTATTCAAAGGTCTTTTAGATATGGATGAAACAGGATATCTAATCACAAAAGCAGGAAGCACACATACCAATGTAGAGGGTATCTTTGCTTCTGGAGATGCACAAGACAGTATCTACCGTCAGGCAATCACCGCTGCAGGTACAGGTTGCATGGCCGCTTTAGATGCAGAAAGATATTTAACGGAAAAGGGCATTATTTAATGCCCTTTTTTGTTTATAATAATCGTACTTTTAAAGCAAAGCTCACAAAATAATTTTTAATTATGAATGTTATCACTAATACGCGTTTCAGACCAGGTGTCTTATTTGGAGACGAGGTCACTGAATTGTTCAATCATGCAAATGAAAACAACTACGCTATTCCGGCGATAAATGTTGTAGGAACAAACTCAGTAAACGCAGTTCTTGAAACAGCCAGAGCCGTAAATTCACCAGTTATTATTCAGTTTTCGAATGGAGGTGCCTCTTTCTTTGCAGGAAAAGGACTATCCAATGAAAACCAACAAGCAGCCATTCTGGGTAGTATCTCAGGTGCGATGCATGTACACAACCTAGCAAAAGCATACGGTGTTACTGTTGTGCTTCACACAGACCACTGTGCTAAAAAACTTCTACCTTGGATCGATGGATTGGTAGAAGCTGGAGAGCGCTATTTTGAAGAGCGTAAAATGCCTTTATTCAGCTCCCACATGATTGATCTTTCAGAAGAATCACTTGAAGAAAACATTGAGATTTGTGAAAAGTATCACAAGCGCATGAGTGCACTTGGTATGACACTTGAAATCGAGCTTGGTGTAACAGGTGGTGAAGAAGATGGGGTTGACAACACAGATGTGGACAGCAGCAGACTCTACACGCAGCCAGAAGAAGTTGCATATGCCTTTGAAAAATTAAATGCAGTATCAAATAAGTTTACTATTGCTGCCGCATTTGGAAACGTTCATGGGGTATACAAACCAGGTAATGTAGAATTGAAGCCAATCATTCTTAAAAATTCTCAGGAGTACGTTAAGGAGAAATTTGGCATTGCAGAAGATAATCCTATCAACTTCGTATTTCATGGTGGATCTGGTTCTTCTAGAGAAGAGATCAGAGAAGCTATTGAATATGGTGCTATCAAAATGAACATTGACACAGATCTTCAATGGGCATTTTGGGATGGTATCAAAAACTACGAAGCAACAAACAGAGATTACTTACAAGGTCAAATCGGAAATCCAGACGGAGACGATGTCCCTAACAAGAAATTTTATGATCCAAGAAACTGGCTTAGAGCAGCAGAAGGTTCATTCCAGACGCGCTTAACAGCTGCTTTTGAAGATCTAAACTGCATGGATAGAAACAAATAAAAAAAGGTGCTCGATTGAGCACCTTTTTTTTTATAGTATCACTGTTCCTAGTTGGTCTGCTAATTCCTTTTTAATTTGATTCAGCTTACTCTGTACTTTAAGTAACTTCATCAAAGCTTCAATTTCATCATCCTTCCCTGAAAGTTCTTCAATCCTCGACTGATTCTTATCGCACATTTGGGTTACTTTATGTAACTTAAAACGCATCAATGATTGCAATGCATCCGGTTTAAAATTCTCATCCGGCATTTTTTGAGTTTGCAAATAAATCTGCCACTTATTTGCCCATCCTTCACTGTATTCAAAAGGAGACTGAACTAAATCAAAAGCCAACTTTGCAATGGACTCATCCTCATGATTGACGAAAAATGCAGTATCGAAAGAATCCCCATTAATAAATTTATTGTAACAGATTTTTACAACCTTAGAATAAAGCGGATCATCAAAATCGTTGATCACATCCTCTATGTTGGACAAGATGAATTCAGAAACCTTAACCTGATCTTCTTCTTCAAAGATAAAATCCGAGGCTAATATCAAAATGCGAATAATATCACGTTCTTGGTAGGCCCCCTTCTGCTCATTGGTCTTAATATTTGTGTTTACAGAAGGTTTTTGTGCGCCACTCTCCTCCGAACTTGGACCTATCACTTCGTCTCGAACTGGACCAGGTCTCCTTGCCTCTTCCCTTTGCTTGCGTTTACGTTGATTGGAAATATCTGTTTTGATGAAGCTATTCATTTGATCTAATAATAGCTCCTCCTCCATTGACATTACGGCACTTACCTCTTTAATGTATACAGATCGTTTTAATGGATCCGGAATTCTAGATACAGATTTAACCACATCTTTTATAAGCTCCACCTTTTTTATCGGATCTTTATCCGCCTCTTCCTTAAGGAGTTTTGTTTTAAAGTAAATAAAATCCTGTGCATTCGTCTGGAGATAATCTTCAAAGGCATCTACACCAACCTTCTTTACAAAGCTATCAGGATCCTCCCCTTCTGGTAACATAACCAGTTTGACATTCATATCCTGCTCTAGCACCAAATCGATCCCTCTTAGGGCAGCTTTAACTCCAGCCTTATCGCCATCAAAAAGAAGTGTAAGGTTGGGACTGTACCTTTTAACAAGGCCTATTTGCTCCACAGTAAGTGAGGTACCCGAAGATGCCACCACATTTTCAATGCCAGCCTGGTGTAAACTGATTACATCGGTATAACCTTCAACAAGATAGCAGACATCTTTTTTAGAAATATCCTTTCTGGCAAAATTTAAGCCGTATAGAATTTTACTTTTGTAATAAACCGGATTCTCAGGAGAGTTTACATACTTAGGTCCTGACTTTTGTTCATTTAGTTTCCTTCCTGCGAATGCAATTGGTTTCCCACTAAGGTTATGAATAGTGAACATAACCTTGTCCTTGAAGAAATCTTTTTTATACTTATTAGTCAGTCCTAACTTCTGTAAAAGGTCAATTTTATATCCCTTTCCTAATGCATAAGAAGTAAATGCATCTGATTTATCCGGAACAAAACCAAGATCAAACTTTTTGATTATCTCTTCTGTATATCCCCGACCTTTGAAATAACTTAATCCAGCACTTTTGCCAAGGTCAGTATTTA
>OMKD01000174.1 GCA_900299495.1 Sphingobacteriales bacterium | reverse complement strand
GCAGAAGTCAACACACCTGATATCAAAGCCCATATAGTGCTTTGTATGGCATAGTTCTTATAGCTAAAATAAGCCTCTGCAGCGGCTTTGTTCTCATGATACCCCGTCTCTAAGGAATACTCAATCACATTGGGAAAAAATTCTGGTGTAATCACATAAGAGATAATCCATTGGGTAAGTGGACTTAAAACGGTTATTATAATTGAGATGATCATCCCAGCTTTAAAGCCTTGTCCGAAGGTCATATACCCATCCAGGTCATTCTGCTTTTTATCTCTTAGCGCCAGAATATAAACAGCAAATGCAGGAATCATAAAAAACATAGTCACCATAGGATGGTACTCCAAATATGTGCTATGTAATCCAGATAGGTTTTCAAGTAACATCCAAATCAGCATGACTGCAATAAAGATACCTGCCCATTTTATTTCTGTCTTAAAGTTTGTCATAATTAGTCTAGAATTGCTTTGAGGTTAACTAATCCAGTTTCATTATCCTTGCCTATTGCATCTTCAATACCTAGTAAGGAAAACACCATATTCATAGGATATCCCGTATGGGTCTCAAAGCCCCAAGTCACTTTCGTTTGCCCGGCTCCTGCATCCTCTGTTAGCATCCAGGAATTTGCCTCCGATTCCATGGGTGCAGCAAATTCAAGTTTGTGATCTATTCGTTTATTCACCTCGATATAGGTAATGGTTTGTTTACCACTACCAACATTAGGATTATCGCTCTCCCAGGATGAAGAGAATCCGACGGTTCGGTCTATTCCTGTGACTTCAACCTTCATATCAGGATCCATCTGTGACCAAACGGCATAGTTTGCTTGGTTCTGAACAGAGCTAACATAATCAAAAACCTCTTCCAAAGGTTTTTGGATGATCACGCTACGTTCAACTCCGAAATCTTTTTTGATAAAAAGCCCTACCAGAAAAGGCAGTGCAATAATGCCCAGGATGACATAAAGAATTTTCTTCAGCATAATTTGAGTTAGTATAAGTAAATGTTAGTTAGACTTAGCACAAACATGACCAACACCTATCGAAGCAAAGACCATATTCATTTGTCTATAAATCACTTATAAGATAAGAACAAAAACTCAAACTTGATTTATCTAAAGAGCAGAAAGCGCTTGGGACTTGATCAAAAGTTGTTTAAATAGTTCTAACTTTTCAAGATTGCAACTACTGATTTGCAGATAACTTTTTGAAGACTCCGGAAAGGTGTGTACTGCAAGATGGCTTTCAGCAAGTAGCCAAATGGCTGTGTATCCCTGAACAGGAAAGTGATGAACCATTGTATTCAGGATATTGAATCCACTCTCCGTAAGTAAAGAACTTAAGTTAGTTTCAAGGAGATCAGCTGTGGTCTCCTCAATCCAACACTCCCAAGAATCCATACTCGCGGATACTTCAACATAGGATACATCTAAGGATTCTTCTTTGCTCATTATAAAGGGTATCAAATAATTTGACTCAATATTATGGCATTTGAAGAAATAAAAAAAGAAAGCTCCTAAAAGCTTTCTTTTTTTCGACTAAAATCGAATCCCAAAGCGGATACCCGAATTATTACTCATTTGAAATAATACGGCATCAGAATCTCGTTCCTTGTAAAGCATCATACCCGACTCAACTCCGATGTAAAATCCATCTACAACTGTGATATCAAAACCACCTCCAAGCACAAAACCAATTCCTGGATTTGTTTGAATTGATGTTAAGTCATAATACCCATTTATCTCACCAGTAGAAAAATCAGTAAAAGGTAGTTGTTGAATATTCAAATACTGATTTCGCATTATTACCATATCCATAAATGTGTAACCTAAAACTTTTTTGTTTATTTGCCTATTGAATTGTGGCCCATAATTGAATTGTAGAACACTATTCACAGCATCTTCCCTTCCTGTTGTTGATTTATGATATAATAAACCAATTCTAAATTTAGTTTTATCTCCTACCCTATACATGAAATTACTCATGCTCAAATATTCAGGTGAAAAAAGAACTTCAAACGATCTTTTACCTGTCATATCATTTGAAATGGTATTATTAACTACTGAAAGATTTGTCTTAGAAGTTTTGGCTTCTGCTTCTGCCAGCTTTGCCTTTGCATAAATATCTGAACCTTCTGTGATCGAGTCCATAGAACCTTGTATACCTTCTTCATAGGAAAACTCACTAATCTCCGCTTTTAAAACCTGCATTTCAATAGGACTTTGAGAGCGATTTTTGATCTTAACCAACAAGGCATCTGCTGACTCCAAAAGAATTTTACAATTGATCGTATCTCCATTAGTTTTTATGAGTACATCTTGGGCCTGAATACTAAGAATTGTGAAAAAAAAGAAGCACAGACAAGTAATTTTTCGCATCATAATTTTTGTTTTTTAGAATTGAAAGAAATATATGAAAAATCAATATTTCTGCAAAGAAATTCACGCTTCAAATCCAAAACCAAAGCAATGAATATATAAAAAGGGAAAGCTTTAATAAGCTTTCCCTTTTTACGTATTTATATATATTTATGATCGGCTATTCGTAAATCAAAACTAACAAAAGTCTAAACTACTCTTAGCTTATATAAGCACCTTTTGTATCCTTTAAATTATAACTTATAGAATCTTAATTTAAACACATCTGTCTTTGTGCGAATGGAAACCACATAGGCTCCTTTAGCCAAAGCATCCAAGTTATCCAAATAAAGCATGCCATTTGATAACTCCTTTTGCCCACTCAAAAGCATCGCGCCTTTCTGATCAAAAATATTAAAATCTACCTTTTGATTAACTGCATCCAACTCCACATTCAAAACATCGCGAACCGGATTCGGATAGTATTTAAGGGCTTTATCTTTTGCATTAAGCTCTGAGGTTGAAACAGCTGGTCCCTCTTCGTAAACTCTAATATAGTCTATTACCATATCACTGTAAGTAAACCCTGGAGAAATGCTGGACTGAATAGCTGTATTCAAAAGGATATACATTTCATCATCAAATGGCCAGGTGTCTGCATTTTTATCTGCAGGATCATAGGTAAAATGCAGGTTACCATCTACCAAAAAACGCAATTTTTCTGCTGTCCATTCTAGCGTATACACATGAAAATCTGAAGATGCTGTTGATATGACCTGACCACCATGATTCACTGTATTACCGAAACTGGAAGGTGTATGCGTTGCACTTTGCACATAATTCTGGTTGGTCCCCCAATGCTCCATGATATCAATCTCGCCACATTGTGGCCACCCAGTAGTCCCAAAGCCTAGCTGCTCCCAGTAAGCTCCATTTTCCGTGATGTTTTTCCCTAACATCCAAAAGGCTGGCCAGGTCCCTTCACCTTCAGGTAATTTAGCTCGTATATCAACCTTACCATACTTAAAAGCGAATTTAGAATTCAACCGAGCAGAGGTATAGTCTTTGGTATGTCCCTGATCTGAGTAGGTCTCTTTCTTCGCACGAATAGTCATGTACCCATCTTCTAAAAAGGCATTATCGGTACGATCGGTGTAATGCTGCAACTCGCCATTGAACCAACTAAATCCATTTGGTAAAATCGTCTGATGAAACCATTTATCGGTATCTATAGCTCCATTGCCATCACATTCATCTGCCCACACCAGCACATTAAAAGTAGGTCCTGACCCTACATCAATCGTGCCATCATATTCAAAGTCATCAATGTATGCTCTAACCTGATCGTTATTGTTTTCTCCATTTACCTGAAACAAAACCCTGCTGAAATCATCCCTACTAGTTGGTGCTGGAGAGTTTGGATCAAAGTTTACAAACGGATCATTTAAAAAATCAAAACTCACTGTTTGCCACTCATCCGTGACGATTGACTTGATGATCTCACATTGAGTTGTCCAGGGCTCTCCCAGATCTCCGTTTTGTAATTTTAGTGAAATCTGATTATTCTGACTACCTGTTATCTGATCTGAAGGAACATAAATTTTAAAGGTAAAGGTGTGATTTTCTGAAAGGTCAAATTTCACCGGAATATCAAATCGAACATTGGCATATTGTCCTCCCGTATCATGATAGTCTAGGACTGTTGCGGAGGTATTAATTCCTGTTGGGTGCGGGTTTGCAAAGTTTGCATTGGCACCACAATTATCTCCATAATAAGAATTTATTGTACCATTGCCCTCAAAATCATCAAAGACTTGTTGACTCAAAGCTTGCGTACTCAGCAATAAAAAAATACAAATAACGGGTAATAAATATTTCATAAACAATTGTTTGAGGACTTTATTGGTTAGTCAATTAAAATAGATTATTTTTTTGTGGGTTCAAAGAAACAAAATTGAATTCCTGTCCAGAAAGGAAATTAAAACTAATGCTTTTGCTAATTTTAAAGAACAAAGGAAATTATTCCTGAGATCGCAATTCAATATTATCAATAATATCAGAAGCAATGAGTGCATAATGTCCTCGCTTTTTAGCAGCTCGATCACCTGCCTCTCCATGGAAATAAACACCAATGATAGCAGCCTCTAATGCGGTATATCCCTGAGCAAGAAGTGCTGTAATAATACCAGTCAGGACATCCCCACTACCTGCAGTTGCCATTCCCTGATTACCGGAGGAATTAAAATAAAGACGAGCATCGGGGTCAGCTATTACGGAATATGCATCCTTCAAAACTACCGTACACTGGTATTGCTTTGCAAAGGCCTTAAGTTTCGCGTGCCGTTCTTCCGAATTTTCAAATTCCCCAACCAATCTTCTAAACTCTCCAACATGAGGCGTTAGGATTGTATTGGGAGGAAGCTTATCTAACAGTTCTCGATGTTCACTTAATATATTCAGCCCATCTGCATCTATAACCATAGGAACCTTTGCCGTATTTAAAACAGATGCTAATAATTCTTTTGTTTTTTCTTCAGTTCCAACACCAGGACCAAAACCAATAGCCGAAAAGGAATCTATATCATGTAAGGTTGCTAATACGCTTTCCGATGGATCCGCATAACAAATAGATTCAGGAACTGCAATTTGCATGATGTCATATCCGCAATCAGGAACCTGAGTCGTTAGCAAACCCGCACCAGCTCTAAGACAAGCTTTGGAAGATAATATTGCAGCCCCCATTTTACCTTGAGATCCTACCATAAGGCAAGCATGACCATAAGTTCCTTTGTGAGAAACTCTATGTCTGGCACGTATCATTTTGAAAACCTGTTTATCTAGCCAATACAAATCAGACTCTAAATCCTGAATATACTTCTCATCCAGACCAATATCAACCACCTCCCATTTTTTAATAAATGGACCATGCTCAGGATAAAAGAAAGACAATTTGGGGCGTTGGAAACTTATGACCAAATCTGCATTGACTATAGTTGCATCCTTAGGACTAAGTTTATCTCCACACATACCTGTTGGAATATCAATCGAGACGATTCGTTTTCCACTCTCATTCATTCGATCTACCACCTGTTTTAATAATCCACTGACCTGTCGTCGCATACCAGAACCAATAAGGCTATCAACCAACACATCTGATAAATTCAAATCAGGCATGTCACTGATTTGCTC
>OMKD01000173.1 GCA_900299495.1 Sphingobacteriales bacterium | reverse complement strand
TTGGCATTTGGCATCTTATAGTTCCATTCAGTGTATGCATCTCCAGCGAGTATTCGTATTACGATCATGTAGGGTATAGGTTCTTCAACGTCCTGAATCAATTCGTAGTTGATAAGGATTTTTTCTCCATTTTCACCGTCTAATTCTTCTAAGGCTAAAAATGCTCCCACGATATAACCTTCATTTCCGTCAATCTCCACTTTATACCAATTGGAATAAACGCCATAGAGGTAATAATTCTCTTCCGACTTTGCCAATATATTGACTTCAGTACCTACAGGATATACGCCCAAATTAGAACTGCTTCGCATTGGTCCAGCTCTTAAAATCACATCGTCCCCAAATAATTTGTAAGTAGCACCGATTTCATAATCGCTGTCTAGAAAAGGCGTGTACGGAAAATTAGGCTGCGCCTGTAATGCTGTTGATGATAAACAGAATAGTAGTGCGCAAATAAGAGGGTGTCTCATAAGCTACTTATTGTTTAGAATGAGCAATGAATTTAGAAATCTCTATTTCTTAATAAGGTAGACCTAATCATTTGGATTGGCAAGGGGGAATTTGGTTTTTTGGAGTGTTTGTATGCTTGTAAACCGGGAAGGTTTTTGGAGGTGTGCATGTATAACGTGCGCGTTTATATGATATTGTATTCTTTCTAAATAACACGCACAAAAAGCAGTCATTTACGTCATATAACTTTGTGATTAATATAGATTTCTTGTTTTTTAAAAAATCTATTTCGACTTGAATGTTATTGGAAGTATGTTGTAAGAGCATCGGTTATTTTAATTTATTACTTCGCATTGATCTGTGTTTCGGATAAGAAGAATATTTGGTTATTTTTGGATAGATAAAGTTTTATTGTAAAGTTTTATATAATTGCATTGTTTTTATTTGTCGAATTTTATACATTTGGCAGCTCCAATCAAGAAAGCACAATTCTACTATTGAATCCATGCGCTTAGCATAAGCTAGCTGCTCTTCAGTAGTTATTTCAACCTAATAATATCACACTTTTTTGAAAGTTTACTTTTAAAAGTTATATGACTAAACACAGGTTAGTTTTACTAGCTAATTGTGTGAATTCGGCTGTATGCTTTAGCGTATAAATTAATGTTTATTCAGTGTGATAGAGTATAGTTACATCTGACGAAAATATAAACCCATAGTTACAGGAATCTATTTATTTGAAAAAATAAATGAATGGATTGATGTACTTGGTATTTCTTGTAAAAGGGATACCCTGTATTACAACGTAAATAAATGAAATAACTAATTGTAAAAATCTATGTTCTGCTTATGAATTATTGTTACGAAAAATTAAAATTATTACTCATTTTCTTTCTATTACTATTTGTGGACAATCTTTTTGGTCAACAAGGACAAGAAAACTATGAGCTCGAAAATTACATGTATGAAGTCAATGTGACACCCAATTGGTGTGGTGATATATTGGGTTCAATAGAGGTAATTGTTCCAGATAATAATTCGCTCAATTATAGATGGGAAGATGATCCATCAAATACTGATTTAGTTCGTTTCGGATTACTTCCAGGGATATATTATTTAATAGGAGAAGATCCCTTGATCAATGCTACTAATGAAAAAGAAGAATGTATTGAAGTTGAGGAACGGATTAAAATAGAGGTGCCAATGGGGCATTGTTCATTCGAGATTATTACTACAGATTTAGATGGCATTGAAGGGGTAAAATATTGTAAAAATGTAAAGGTTATTTGTCGAATAAATGGCATTGAGGTTGATCCTGCAATTTTTGATATTGAATGGGAAATAATTAAAAGTTTTGGAATTTTTTATGAGTATGGTTCCGATGTCAATCTAAGTTATTCAGATATAGTGACTTTAACTTTGTCTTATACTGCAGAATCACAAAGTGGTGATCCTCAAATAATACCTTGCTGTTCTTTATTATGGAATTTTCAGATTGATAGAGGTTGTGAAATAATTAGTGGAAACGGATTATTTGATGAGCCATCTTTTAAATCAGAAAAGGTTCAGTCTGTGAATTCATATCCAAATCCATTTAGCGACAAACTTATTACAGAAGTATATAATAGTGTTATTGGCGAAGGTCAAGTTGAGGTTTACGATAAATTTCAAAGGCGAGTCCATAGCGAATCAAGATTTATGGAAGTAGGTGAAAATATCTTTGATTTTAATTTTCAAAAGGAAAAAGCAGGAGTTTATTATGTACTTGTTCGCTTTCCGGATGGGACTACAGTTACAGAGAAGGTTATTTTAATCAAATAAAGTGAATAGATAATGTTGAATAAATATATATATGGATGCTTGTTTTTATTCATTTGTATAATAAATACACAAGCGCAAAGTCAAGATGATTGTGCAGATTTAATAGGAAATCCAATGCCTGTTTCTTCTTATGTGGGTGAAACCGATTGTCTTGGTGAAGGGATATTATTAACTAGTCAGGCTCAAATAGATTCATTGCTAAATAGCCATTTATCTGTTGGTGGAATATCAGTAGATAGTTTTAATTATAATGATCAATTATCGACTGGAACAATTGATACTACCATGCTATTGATATCTACATCTGTTGGGGAATATAGTATTGAAGGTCTTATGAATTGTTTCGATATTTTGTGTGCTCCTGGATTAGGTGAAATTCAGGGTGCTGTTGATATAATCAGTCAGATTGGTACTGTAACTGCAGATCAATTAGACGACATGGCTAATGAATTAGACCTAACACAAGAGGAATTAGATTTTTTAGAAGATAATCCAAATGAAGTGGCTGACATCACTAATAATTTGGTTAGTGATTTAGGTAATGTTGCATTTGCTGAAATCCTTCAAGATGCCTTTAATCTGAGTCTAGAGGATTGTGAAGATTCTTATTGGGAAAATTTTGAATTAATAGATCCATTTTCTGATGAACCTGGGAATAAAACCGCAGGATCTAATCAAAGAGTTTTAGGTGGTGAAGATGCCGGTGATTTTACGTTGGAAAACATGTTTAAACAAGAAATTGCTGGCTTTGGAGAGTCTGGAGTTAATCCAATTGAATCTGCAGAATCATCGATTCAAAGTTCCAATAACTTATATAATGGGAATGGATCTTTTTCAACAGTATTGGATAATATTGGAATAAAAGATTTAAACTTACCTGTATCTGTGAGCAGTTCGGCTGGAGGTATGCGCATAAATGACCAAGAATCTATTCTTGGTACAAATATGCAGTTAAATGCAGGAGGTCAAGTAACTCGAATTGTAAAAGGACTTCCAGATGAATTCAATGGTATTGTTGAAGGATATGCTTATGGAACCCAAGTAGCTCTTGCACCCACAATAACTTTTGGGGGGGTTCATGCGAATATCGGCTTGCAAGCAGATGTAGTAGATAATCCATTTCTAATAAAACTAGCCTGTAAGGTTTTACTTCATTTAATTGATCAATTAATAGCAAATTCCGAATTGGGAGCTTGTGTTGGTGTATCTGAGATAACAAATATCCTTGGAGCAGTAGCAGATTTAGGGCCTGATGTAATGGATGGTGTTGGTGATGTTGTGAGTTTTTTAAACGGAGAAATACCAGTAGCGGATGTTGAGATTGATCAAATAACAGCATTAGTTCCAGGATGGCCACCTACTGGACTTGACATTAAACTTTACCTTAAATATTTAGAAGGTATGACCCCAAAGGTAAATGTTACTTTTACTATTCCATTAGGTGCCTCACCATTCAAACTAGAGTTTTCTGTTGTATTTGATACAGCAAAAGAAATTCTTCATATCCCTGCGATTGTAAAAACAGAAACTCAAGGCATCGGAAGTTTTAATATCGATAATGAGGATTTGTTAAGTGCAGGGGAGGATCCGATACTGCCAATTGATTATCTAAACTTTAATTCATTAAATGAGAATACACAAAACACGTTTAATCAAGAGGGATTTGATATTTTAAATGAATTTTTCTCTTTATCTCAAGAGGATCAAAGACATTTACTGATGTATGCTTACGGTGATACTAAATTGGCTGATTTAGAGTATTTTACTCCGAGGTTTGCTTACTACGCAAATATTTTTGCTGATATTCTACCATCTTTAGTTGATTTGTCAGGCCAGACATCCTTAATTGATTTGTTGCCTCCAAATGAAAACTCTATAGTTTCCAAAAAGAATCAAAAGATAGACTTGGAACCTGATCAATTTATGTTCAATTTTGAAGGGTATTCTGGTAGCTTTTATCTTAAAAAAGGTGAGAATGGTAACCTCAGTGTAGCAGCATTACAACCATATTCAGATTTGGTAATTGATGTTATTCAAGTTGTGGATCACGATACAAAAGAATTTTTGGAATTACAGGGTTTCGTGTTTACAACTCCTGATGGGAAACGTTATGCATTCAATATCAAGGAAACGACTAAAGTTACTAACTTCCAATTACCATTTATGTTTGATTATAAGGCACAAGGTAATTATACACTAAATGATGAAAAATTCTTAAAACCAACATTAGGTCAAATAGAGCAAGAATCCTTTAATAGATGGATGCGTACAATGAGAATCCTAAACCTAGGATATGCCGATTATTACACTAATTTCAGTATAAAAAACGACCCTCTTTATACCTCTGCCTGGTATCTTTCAGAAGTGAAATCGTTAAAATCTGGCGAGCATATAAGTATTAATTATGAAACCAAAAATGTAACATTTAATCAATCAAAGAATTGGACTTATACTTTCCCTGATTTTGCATGGGATGAGAGTGAAGAATGTTTTAGAACTCAAAATAGTCCAATTACTTATGAGAATGTATTTGAGCCAGCTAGGAAATGGAATCATGGAACGTCTACCTTGAATTATTCCGTTTCAGAAGCTAATGTAACACGACCTTATATCACTAACATTAGTACAACAAATGGAGAGCAATCTTTAGACTTTATTTATGAAAGCGATGAAAACCAGGCAATGCCAGGTAGTCATTTGTTGGATAGATTGGAGATGCGTAAAAAAACAGAATTCCATCATGGCTGGGAATTTGTCATAGATCTTGAGTCCTTCGAAGAGGTTTCAACATCTTGTAACGATGAAGTGCCGCAGCAAGGAAATGCACCTATTGTTTATCAATGTGAAAATGAACTATTTGAGTTGAAAGTTGACAAAGATGTTGACAATGCAGTCAGGCAAAGTATTTATAAGTTTAATAATTCTTTTAGTTTATTATCCTGTATTAATTTTAATTTTCCATTTCGTGGTGTATTTCCTGTAGATTTGGAAAATTTTGATTCTGGGTCTTACTTCTATCGAACTAAAATAAATGAATATACTTCACTTCGAGAGATTAAACAGCGAATTCATAATGCAATTGCCCTTAGTAATGATAATAATTTGCCTGCTGTCCAAGATGGTCAAGAAGAGACTAGATTACAAGCGGAGTATGTGCGCCATTTTCTTAAGAATATACACCAAATTGATAAAAACGAATCTACTGAAGGTGATCCATATCTTTCATTTGAATATTATCAGGAGGGTAGTTTAGAGGCGTTACCAAAACGCTTTTCATTTGAACAGGATATTTTAGGTTATTATAATGGTAATATTAACAAAAAAAACCCTTTGTTTATTGAACAGTCCTATAGAGATAATCAAGGTGGACTTACATCAAATGCCAATCATTTTAGTTTTTCGGCTATTTCTAATTCATCAAATACCTATTCAGGGAATAGAAGATGGCATGGAGATGTGTCTTTAGCAAAGGTTGGTCAACTTGCCAAAGTTGTAAATAAACATGGAGGCTTTGTAAAGTATAATTATGAGCAACATGAATTCCCAGTAATTCCAGAATCTATATTCGAATCAGCAAAAAAAGCAGGCTTAAGATTATCAACCCTAGAAAGAGGTTCTTCTTCAGGCAATATTAAGGTAACATCATATGAATACTCAAATCCAACAATGGTAAATATGCCTTTGTTTATGCATAGGAATTTAGCAGATAGGTATCTTGGAATTGAAGCTAAGGTTACAGTTGGTTGGTCACCGTTAAACTCTTGGTATGAAAATAAATCTGGCAAGATTGGTTATGAAATAGTTGAAGAGGTATATCAAGATAATGGGAAACAAGTTTTTGAATTTGCAATTCCTGTAATAGATGAAAACGTTTTCTTACCCAAACCAGCATTGAAGTCATATTTCCAAAATGGAACATACAAGTATACGAATGATGAAGTAGAACGTTTAAGACTTATCCGCGGTTTCAAAATTTTAGATAAGATTAGTCAACTATTTCCGCTAATTGTTGAATCTGAGAAGTTTGGTTTTATAGAGTCAACTTCAGTATACGGAGCTACAAATTCAAATAGTGATGCACCATTAAAGCAGCAAACTTATTATACTTATTCTTTTGAAGATTTAGAAGGAGAAGTGGATTATGGATCTACGGTAGTAATAGATGAAGATAGGGGTGAAGAGATAATCACAAGCTCAGGATTAAATACAACTTATGGAATACCTAACATCGTAAGCTATAAAATGCATATGTATCATAATGCAGAAAATTATGTCAATTTAATGCATTTTCCTGACGGAAATTTTAGGGAACTAAATTTGATAAATGATGATAATGCTTACCATAGGGATCCTATTATGTGTAGAGGACCTCTATTAGTAGATTTTTTTCTAAGACTAATTGCTCCTGCAGATAAAAGATCTTCATATAGCAAGAGTATTGTAAATAACTTCTTTATAAGTAATTACAATCATGTAATTAGAAGAAGTCTCTTGACACAAGAAATTGTGAAAACTTACAATGACGACGGTACTTTTAGTGAGGTAATTACTGATTACGTCTATAACGATGATAATCCAGAAGATGTCTTTTTTGATAAGAAATTAATTACAAAAGCAATTGATTATAAAAACGGAACAAATACAGTAGCATCAACAGTAGAGAATTACTATTATGCAGATTTACATAAGGATGAATTACTAGTATTTGTGCCTCATTTAGATCAGGGTCTGTTAGATGTTATTTCTGAAGAGCCTTCGCCTTCGAATAACTTAAACAGACATATTGAGTCTCCGATCTATGTAGAATCATATTTGGACGGTAATTTGGTAGGAGGTTCCATCAGTGATCTTTCCTTCCATGATGGACGGATTCTTCCAAATAGGATGTACAAGTTTGTTTCAGGTAAATTTATGATTGATACCGAAATAACACAATATGATGATAGAGGTAACCTTAAAACAGCGAAAAAATATTTGGCAAATAATCTTGCTGCATTGGATCCTAATCCCTCAGCTGCATTTATTGATCCAGCAAAGTATTCCAGTACACCAAATGTGCTTATAACGATGGAATGGGATGGTACTTTTGATTTACCAACAGAGAAAACTATAAATGGTTGGACCCAAAAGTATTATTATAAGGATAATGGTTTTGAGCTTGAATATGTTACTGATCATAATGGAAACAACACGTATTATTGGACAGACCACTTATGGAGACCTAAAACGGAGGAGGTTCGATTAGGAGAAAGTACGGTGTTA